>JBJKSR010000108.1:0-8044 GCA_046703965.1 Gammaproteobacteria bacterium
TCCGCCGTGATCAATTCCCGGCTCATGAGACGCAGGAGCTGGCTTTGCAGCTCGGGAATTTCGCGGCAGATCCGACTCAGCTCCTGGAACGGCAGCCGGCAGACCATGGCGGTATCGAGCACTGCCGCAGAGCATTGCTTGCGTCCGGCGTTGATCGAATCCAGACCAAGCAACTCTCCCGCCATGTAGAACCCCAGGACGTGCTCCTCTCCGTCCGCGTTTTCCACGTAGGTCTTGAGGTATCCCGACCGCACGGCGTAGATTGCCCGAAAAAGATCGCCTTGCCGGAACAGATGATCGCCCTTGTGCAGAGGGCCGCGGGAGTCCACCACCTGCTCCAGATATTCGATCCCCTCGGGGCTCAATCCGAACGGCAGACATAGCTCCTGAAGCGAACAATCGCTGCAGGCCTCACGCCACGCCCGGGGATCGAAATGTTCTGGCTGGTTGCTCATCGCGGCACTGCATTTTCGTGGTTTGGGAGGGGCTGCGCACGTCCGATAACGCTCCACGAAGGAGCTGGATGCGAATGCGAATCAGAATCAATAATACACGTTTTCCCGCCTCTGTCAAACCCGGACAACGACATTGCCCGCTGGCCCATGAACCCGGTCCCGTGAGCAATCCTCGTCGGCTTTGGCCCCGAATCCGCATGTCTGCAATGCGCGACGCACACGGGCCCGCCCGACGCCGCCCCCTGTCCAGGGCGCGCGCCGGGGGCTCTCCCGCGGGCAATGGAGAAAGACGCGTCCGTGTGCCGGTTCCTGTGCGGCAGCGACGTTCCGCCGGTCTGCCGGCAGACCTAGCGCACCATGGCAATAATGACGCTGACGATCAATGCCACGCCGACGAACACCACGGTGTAACCGAAGATCTGCCAGCCCAGAACGGTGAGGCGGGAAGGCGGCGGCACCAGCACCTCGTTCAGAGTACCTTCGCGCTCGAGCCGCTCATAGAGCAGCGGACGCTCCTCGCGAAACCGCCGGAGCGGGAGCCTTCCGGTGAAGATGGTGACGTCGATCGGGAAATTCTCCGGGCGCAGGTGATTGTGGAAGAAATGGAAGATGAAGATGAAGCCGACCGCGAGCAAGGCTTCCTCGCCGTGAACCACCCAGGCGACGTTCAGGTAGGCACCGGAGAACACGCGCGTGAACGGGACGAACAGCCAGACCGCCAGGCCGGAAAGCCCGATCATGGCAACGCCCCAGAAGACCGCCCAGTAATCGAATTTCTCCCAGTAGGTCCACTGGTCAAGCTCCGGTTGCTTGCCAAGATAGAGGAACCAGCGAAAGTTCTTCAACATGTCGACGATGTCCTGCGGCCGCGGCGTCATCGAATTCGGACCGTAGAACATCCCGTGTTTCTTCTTCCGCAGCCGCAGGTAGGTCAAGTAGGACAGATGGAAGAAGAAATAGCCGAACGTAATGACTCCGCATACATGATGAACAATCCGGGCGACGGATTCGCCGCCCAGCAGATGCGATATGGGCCGCGCCCAGCCGGCGCCGTGGTACAGCAACGGAAGCCCCGTGAGCGCCAGCAGCATGAAGCTGACCACGACCGTGATGTGCGTGAGACGGGCTACGAGATTGAATCGGCGCACGTATACGGTGTCGCTGCGATACCGCTCCACCTCGCCGCGGGCCAGTGCGACCGCGCTGCGCTGCAGCCACAGGATCGTATGCAGTCCGAAGAAGCCGAACACGAAAATCAGGAGCCCGGTCATGAACATGTGCGCGATATAGGTCGGCAACGACCGGGAAGGGTTCGACGGAACGGGATGGACGTCGAATTGCACGAAATTCGCGTTCACGCCCGTGTGGCACTGGCTGCAGGTTTTGATCAGGTTTGCCTGAGCGACGCGGGAATGCGGATTGCCGGGCGGCAGGACATCGTGCGGACTGTGGCAACTCCAGCAGGTGGCCGCGCTTGTCATGCCCAACTGGGCCGCCTGGCCGTGGAACGTGTCGCGATAGCTCGTGTAAGCCTGCCGGTGACACGTTCCGCACCGCTCGGGCGTGGTCTGGAAGAACGCTTGCGAGCGGACGGTGAGGATATCGTGGGTGCCGTGGCAGGTCGTGCAGGTGGGCGCCGTTTTCAGGCCAGCCGCGTGCAGCCTGCCGTGCAGGCCTTTGGCATAGGCCGACGCTTCACTGGCGTGACAGGTCCCGCACTTGACCGGGGCAAGCTTCGCGGGGTGCGGCAACGATTTGACCTCGCTATGGCAACTGGCGCATTTCAGGCCCGCATGCACCGAATGCGAAAACGCCGTCGCGTCGACGTGAGGGCCAGGGCCGTGCGTATGGCACGCCAGGCACGTCACGTTGGGGATCGCGGCCGGGGCGGCCCCGCTCCCGGGTGCGGATGCCGGGGTCCCGGGCGCGTTTGCCGCAGCGGTCATGCAGCCGAGGAGCAGCAGGACGGCCACGACGCCCGGGCCGCGCAATGCCGGAAACCCGGTCAGACGAAAAAACCGCCGCATGGCCCCCCGAAAGACTCCTTTCTCATGCATCTGTTATTCCTTCTCGCAGATCCGACGATTAACGCCTGTTGAACGTTCGCCCTTTCCCGTCCGGGACCGGATATCAGTCCCTCGCCCGCTCGGCTTGCATGGGCCCGGGTGCGGGTTGGCTCCTGATGCCGAGTACGCCCAGCATCACGGCGACACCGGCAGCCAGTCCCAGCGCCGAGGCAACGGACCAGCGGAACGAGGTGGAAAGCTCCATCGCCCCCACACCGAACGCAAGTATCGTGGAAATGCCGGTGACGACGATGTTGACCATCCAGGTTCGCCGGCCTCCCGCCATGGACCAGTCATAGAGACCCAGTATCCCCAGCCCGCACGCCGAATCCATCAACGTCATCCCGGCCGCGAACAGCAATGGCAACCCGAGCAGCGCCCATGGACTCAGACCGTACTGGTGCATGGCGGCAGCCGTCAGGGCGAGCAGGATGATCTCGCTGGCGGTATCGAAGCCCAGGCCGAACAACAGGCCTACCAGATACATTTTCCCGCTCCGGTCGATACGCCGGTAGGCAAAGCGCATCAGCCGGGACATGAAACCCCGGCGTTCGAGCAGGGCCTGGATTTCCCGTGCACCGGCCACGCCGTTGTCGGCCTCTCCCCGGGTCTTCCAGACTTGGCGGGCGATGGCGACGTTGGCCGTGCCGATCAGGATAAGGAAGGTGGCCGAAATGCCCGCTCCCAGTACGCCGCCCCAGCCCCGCAACACCGGCAGGAGGTGGCCGAGGTGTTCGCCGCCGAGTATCAGCGCCGTGGTCGCCGCGACCACGACCGTGGAATGTCCGAGGGAAAAGAACAGGCCTACGGCCGCCGGCCGGTGACCATCCTGGCGAAGACGCCGAGTCACATTGTCTATGGCCGCGATATGATCGATGTCGAAGGCATGCCGCGCACCCAGCAGGTAAGCGAGTCCGCCGATACCCCAGAATGCCGCCCCCATGCCCGTCATCTCGAACAGGCTTGCGAAGGCGGCCAGGTTCAGTGCTGCAACGACCAGTCCCACCCGTATCAGGCGGTGCCCGAACCTTGCCTCTCGGGCCATGATCAGCAGACCTTGACCTGGAGCAGCTCTTCACCCTCCCGATTGGCAACGTGCACCGCACAGGCGATGCAGGGATCGAAACTGTGAATCGTCCGGAGTATTTCCAGGGGCTGCTTGGGGTCGGCCAGCGCCTGGCCCAGTAGCGACGCTTCATAGGGCCCGTTCCGGCCCTTGGCATCACGCGGTCCGGCGTTCCAGGTACTGGGCACCACCGCCTGGTAATTGTCGATGATCCCGTCCTTGATCACGACCCAGTGCGCCAGGGCGCCCCTGGGCGCTTCCATGAAACCCGCCCCCTCGGCACGCCGCGGCCAGGTGGAGGGCTCCCAAAGCTCGCCGTTCCACGTTTCGAGGTCGCCCTTCCGTATGTTGCCCATCAATTGATCGAACCAGCCGGGCATGGCGTCGGCGATGATCTTGCTCTCCAGCGTTCGAGCCGCCATGCGACCCATCGTCGAATAAACGGCCTCCAGCGGCAGGTCCAGCTTGGCCAGCGTCTGGTCGACGAGGGCCTTCGTCTGCTCGTGACCCGTGGCATAGAGCATCAGCACCCTGGACAGCGGACCGACCTCCATGGGATGCTCCCGCCAGCGCGGCGACTTGATCCAGGAGTAGCTGTCGCGGGTATCGAGCGCGCCGAAAGGCGGCTTGGGGCCGGTGTAATCGAGCCGGGTCTGGCCTTTGAACGGATGCAGTCCGACGTCCTTGCCCCCGGTGTAGTCATACCAGGAATGGGCGACGAACTCCTGCACCTGTTCCGGATCGTCGAGGCTCACGGGCTGAATCCGGCTCAGGTCGCGATCGAGGATCGCCCCGCGGGGGATCATGAAGCTCGAAGGATCGTCGATGCTCTTTTCGGGGAATTCCCCGAAAGTGAGGAAATTGCCGGTACCTTCCCCGTGCCCCTTCTTGAACCAGTCCTTGTAGAACGATGCGATGGCCACGGTGTCGGGCAGATAGACCTGATCAACGAACGTGCGGATCTTCCCGATGATTTCCTGCACGAGCGCCAGCCCTTCCAGGTCGACCGCCGTGGTGTTCGTCGTGCTGCCGCCGGAATTGACGCTGATCGCGACCGGAGCGCCGCCTACCACGAAATTCGGGTGGGGATTCTTGCCGCCGAACACCGTCAGTATCTTGCAGACCTCGCGTTGCCAGGCCAGCGCCTCCAGATAATGGGCGACGGCCATCAGGTTGGCTTCCGGCGGCAACTTGTAGGCGGGATGCCCCCAGTAGCCGTTGGTGAAGATACCGAGTTGCCCCGACTCCACGAAACGCTTGATCTTGTCCTGCACGCCGGCGAAATAGCCGGGCGAAGAATTGGCGTAGTTCGAGAGCGACTGCGCGAGTGCAGCGGTCTGCTTGGGATCGGCCTTGAGGGCCGAAACCACGTCCACCCAGTCGAGTGCCTGCAGCTGGTAGAAATGCATCACGTGATCGTGCACGAACTGCTGGGCAATCATCAGGTTGCGGATCAGGCGGGCGTTGTCCGGAATTCGATAGTTCAGGGCGTTTTCCACGGTCCTCACGGAGGCAATGCCATGGACCAGCGTGCAGACCCCGCAGAAGCGCTGGGCAAACGCCCAGGCATCACGCGGGTCGCGCTCGCGAAGGATGATCTCGATGCCCCGGACCATCATGCCCGAACTCGAGGCCGCGGATATGACGTCCCCGTTCAGTTGCGCCTGGATGCGCAAATGCCCTTCTATGCGGGTGATTGGATCGACCACTATCGTTTGCGTACTCATACCGGATCTCTCATTTCTACGATGAATTGGCTGTCGGCGAAACGTCCCATCGATTTCACTCCGCCAGATGCTCCGCAACCAGTTCCGTCAACCCCTTGATGTCTTTGTTCCAAGCGAATTTCCCGACGCCGTCGTCGAAAGTGCGGCGGCAGGTCGAGCAACAGGTCACGATCCTGTCGGCCCGTGTCTGTTCTATCTCGCGCATCTTCGCTTCGAAAACGCGGTAGCGAAGGGGGCGCGCCCGCTCGTTCTCCAGAACGCCACCGCCGCCGCCGCAGCAGGTCGAGA
Source organism: Gammaproteobacteria bacterium (assembly GCA_046703965.1). Taxonomy (GTDB): domain Bacteria; phylum Pseudomonadota; class Gammaproteobacteria; order JAKDMP01; family JAKDMP01; genus JBAUSV01. Next base: position 5,603 of record JBJKSR010000108.1, read on the forward strand.
AAGCGCCATGATCCGCGGCCCTCGCATACGAGATGCCCATCGCGTCCAGAAGCTTCAGGGGCGCATCCACGATGCCTCCACGGCGGACTAGCTGGCAGGACTCGTGAAACGCCACGCTCTGCCCTTCTCCGTCCTTCCGCAGGCGAAGACGGCCGACCTGCACTTGATCGAGCATGAATTCGGTAATGTGTGTGACCTCGAAAGGCAACTCGTTCCCCAGCAGCTCCGCGCCTTCCCAGCGCAGGGCCACATAGGCGTAGGACTCCTCGGGCATGATCACGGTCCTTACGCCGCAGCGCCGGGCCGCGTCGACGATTCTCAGGATCGCCTCCTGCTCCCAGGCCAGGCTGCCGGCGACGTAGCCGTAGTTGCTGCCGTCGATTGCTTCGCTGCAATAGGTGAAGTTGGCGCCCACGTGTTGCAGTATTCGTGCGACGGCCGCCACGGTGGACGGATAGTCCTGCATTTCCTCTACGCTCGTGCACACCATCAGGTCGGCGTTCGGGCGATCTACCGGAATTTCGACGCCGTGTTCCTCTCCGATGCGCTGCAAACGGGCCACGACCTCTTCGCGCCCCAGACCGAGGACGTTACCCGACTCGTGCTGGCGCTCCGCCTTCTCGTAAAGCGCTTTCGGCACCAGCCCCGCTTCCGCCATGCCGTGCCGCGCGTCCTCGATCAGCGCGGTAATGTCGATCCCCATCGGGCAGATGAGGCTGCAACGCCCGCACAACGAGCAGCTGTCGAACAGCAGTTCTTCCCATTCCCGCAGTTCCTCGACCGTCACCTTGCGCTTCAGGCCGAACAGCTTGAAGATCGGCGCGAAGGGGCCTGCTTCACGTTTGTAGGCCTGCTTCAGCGGCTCGGCCTTGTGGATCGGCGCATATCTGGGATCGCCGGTATTGATATAGAACGGACACGCTTCCGCGCACATGCCGCAATGCACGCACGCTTCGAGTCTGAGCGCGGCGCTGGCGCCGATATCGAGCACGAAACTGCGCATGGCCGTATCCACGCGCTCCCGCGGGCCGACACCGCCCTCTTCGTCATAGTGGCCGTGCGGCTGCCGCAAATCCGTGGCAGCGATCGACGCGCCGCTCCGGTCTTCTGGATTCATACCGGTGCCCCCCTACGTTTCAGAAGATAACCCGCTACCGCACGCGACGGAACGAGGAAGAACGCGTGCATCAGTTTTCCGAACGGGAACCACGCCAGCAGCAGATCGAAACTGAGGATGTGCCATGCCAGCACGTCCTGGTACGGCCCCCCGACGTGTCCATGTGCCATGAGCCCGGTAGCGAACACCAACGTCACCACGGACCAGCTGAAATAATCGTCGAAATTCGATAGGTGGCGCAGCACCGGGCTCCCGATGCGCCGCATCAGGGCCGCAAACAGGAGGGCGAGCGTGAGGACCGCGATGATCGTGATGACGGGTGTCGGCAATGCCGGCCATCCGGCGCCGAAAAATGACTTGAGCACCAGGATGTGCGGCGCCGAGAAGATAACCACGATCGCAAGACCGATGTGATAGAGATACCCAATCGTTTCTCCGTATAACGTCCGCCTCACGAAGGGTGGGTGTGGCCACGAACGCGAGCCGACCGCTATCGCGGCATCGGCAGCCGACTCCATGGGGCCGAGTCTCGCCCGGCTGAGCCGTGGCCGCCGCAGCAGGAATACGGATTTGAGCGCGCCCTTCACGGACCCCGTCCGGCCCTCGCGCGCCGTGCTCAAATGATCGTGATAGCGCAGCAGGAAAATCGTCACCAGTCGCCACGTTATGCCAAAGAAGAAGATGGCAAGAGCCGCCTTGAGGGCCGGCCCGCGTGCAATGCTCAACAGATCCATGGTCACTCCTCCTTCGATTCTTCGTCGCCGTTCGCTCCGGTCTTCGCCCCGGTCGAGGTCTTGACTGCACGCCGGTACTGGCGGTAGCGCGACAGACCGGCCGCCGCCAGTCCGACGCCTGCCCCGATGCCTGCCGACGCACCCGCGATCTCTCCGGCCTTGGAGGGATTGCCTTCGCCCGCGCGCCCCCACTTGGGGGTCGGCAATGCCGCGTAGAAGCTGCCGCCGTCCCAGAAGTCCGGCTGCGAGCAACCCAGACACGGATGGCCGGACTCGATCGGGAAACTCACCCCCTGGTTCCATTTCAAGGTTGCGCAGGCGTTGTAGGTGGTCGGCCCCTTGCAGCCGAGCTTGTACAGGCACCAGCCGTTGCGTGCCCCTTCGTCGTCGAACGATTCGGCGAATTTACCGGCATCGTAGAATGGACGGCGGTAGCAACGATCGTGAATCGTGTTGCCGTAGAACATCCGCGGCCGATGCAGACTGTCCAGCTCCGGAACCTTGTCGAAAGCGAAGAAATGCATGATCGTTCCCGCCATCACGACGGGAATGGGCGGGCATCCCGAGACGTTGATCACCGGTCTGTCCTTG
>JBJKSR010000109.1:0-3707 GCA_046703965.1 Gammaproteobacteria bacterium
CCCGTGCGCCAGGGCCGGGTCGCGTTCGAGCGTGCGCTGGCCGAAGCGGACGTGGTCAGCCTGCACGCGCCCCTGACCGGGGCAACCCGGCATTTGATCGACGGGCACAGCCTGGGGCTGATGAAACCGGGCGCGCTGCTGATCAACACCGCACGTGGCGGGCTCGTCGACGAGGCGGCCCTGGTACGGGCCCTGAAGGAAGGCCGCCTGGGCGGCGCCGGGCTGGACGTGCTATCCAGCGAACCGCCTCCGCCCGACCATCCCCTGCTCGATCCGGCGCTCCCCAACTGCCTCGTCACCCCGCATATCGCGTGGGCGGCCCGTGAGGCGCGACAGCGCGCGGTCGTGGAAATCGCCGCCAACATCGCCGCGTGGCGTGCAGGAGAGCGGCGGAACCGGGTAGACTGACCGACGGTCGGGGCGCCTGCACCCGGCCCCCAGGAGTACAAGGGAAACAGCGTATGGAAAAGATCTGGCTCGATAACTACCCTGCCGGCGTGCCCCATGAGATCGACCCCGGGCGCTACGCGTCGCTGGCGGCACTCATGGAAGAAAGCTTCGAACGCTTCCCCGACCGTCCCGCCTTCTCGAGCTTCGGCCATGCCATCACCTATCGCGAGCTGGACCGCGACAGTGCGGCCCTGGGCGCGTTCCTGCGCGGCGCCCTCGGCCTGCCCGCCGGCGAACGCGTCGCGCTGATCATGCCCAACGTCCTGCAGTACGCGGTGGCCCTGTGCGGCGTGCTGCGCGCCGGCCTGGTCGCGGTCAATTTCAATCCCCTGTACACGCACCGCGAAATGCACGAACAGCTCAAGGACTCCGGCGCACGGGTCGCGGTGGTCCTGGAGAACTTCGCCCACACCATGGAGCAGGCTCTGCCCGATACCGCGGTGGAGCACGTGATCGTGACCCGCATGGGCGACCTGATCCCGGGCCTGCACGGCCGCCTGCTCGATTTCGCCGTCAAATACGTCAAGCGGATGGTGCCGGCCTGGCATATCGAAGGCGCTCGCCTTTTCAAGGACTGCGTCGAACAGGGCCGCGGCGAGGCCCTGCCCGGCATCGAGACCGGCAACGACGACCTGGCCTTCCTGCAATACACCGGCGGCACCACCGGCATTGCCAAGGGCGCGGAACTGACCCACGGCAACATGATCGCCAACACGCTGCAGCTCAGTGCATGGATCGGAGACCTGTTCACCTACGGCGAAGAGAAGATCATTACGGCGCTGCCGCTCTATCACATTTTTTCGCTGACCGTGAACGCGCTGGTGATGATGCACTTCGGCGGCGAGAATGTCCTCATCGCCAACCCCCGCGACATCCCGGCTTTCGTCAAAACCCTGAAGAAGACGCGGTGGACCGCGATCACCGGCGTGAACACGTTGTTCAACGCCCTGATCCACGACGCCGACTTCAGGAAGCTCGACTTCTCGCGCGTCAAGTTCTCCCTGGCCGGCGGCATGGCGGTGCAACGCGCGGTCGCCGAGCGCTGGAAACATCTCAGCGGCATTCCCCTGATCGAGGGCTATGGCCTGACCGAGACCTCGCCGGTGGTCACCGCCAATCCGCTCGATATCACCGACTACAGCGGCTCCATCGGCCTGCCCGTCCCGTCCACCGAGATTTCCATCCGCGACGAGGACGGCAACGAGCTGCCGCTGGGCAGCGACGGCGAACTGTGCGTGCGCGGTCCCCAGGTCATGCGCGGCTACTGGAACCGCCCGGACGAGAACTCGCGAGTGTTCCTCAAGGACGGGTTCATACGTACCGGCGACATCGCACGGGTCAACAAAGAGGGCTATGTCTACCTGATCGACCGCAAGAAGGACATGATCGTGGTCTCCGGGTTCAACGTCTTTCCCAACGAGGTCGAGGACGTGCTGGTGCACATGCCGGGCATCATCGAAGTGGCCGCCATCGGCGTTCCCGACGAGCATTCCACCGAGGCGGTGAAGATCTTCGTCGTGCGCAAGGGCAACTCGCCGAGCGAAAGCGAGATCATGGACTATGCCCGGGAGAACCTGGCCGGCTACAAGGTGCCCAAGCAGATCGAATTCCGCAAGGAACTGCCGAAATCCAACGTCGGCAAGATCCTGCGCAAGGAACTCCGCAAGGAAGAAGACAGCAAGCGGGGGCGGTCCAAAGACGGCGAGTCTTGACGGCCGGCAAGCAATAGAGATAACTCTCGCAAGGGCGCCGAGACACAAAGAATACCGTTGCCTTCCCGAAATCCCTACTCTTACCGGTGGCGGACATTCAATAGGCGCAGTGGAGAAGAACGAATAACGTTTGTAAGCGCTCATGGACATCCGCTGATTTGATTCTCTTGGCGGCTTTGCGCCTTCGCCAGAGTTTCCCTCAAGCGGACGATGCATTTGTGGACTCCGGAAATGAAGCTGGTGCATAAAAACATTGAAAACTTCTGCCGCCCGGGTGTATTAAAGAATAGGATTCACGGAGATTTCCCATGCGGAATTCACGCAAGTTATTGACGGGACTTGGTATTTTTGCTCTCGTCCTCGGGTTGTCCGCCTGCGGCGCCGGGCACGACCAGGCAAATGACACCCATTCGTTGACCCTGAAGACGTACACGGTGCCGGACGGCCGTGCAAAGGACCTGAGCCGGACTCTCAACCGCGTGCTCAGCATGGGCAGCGGTAAGAACGAGACGGGGAAGGCCTGGTTCTCGGGGTCTCGGCAGATACTCGTTCTCGCACCGCGGCGCATGCAGGACTCGATCGCCACTTCACTCAAGGAAATGGCCAGCCAGAACGCCGCTATGGCGAATCCACCACAACCGGTGCGACTCGATGCGTGGATCGTCGATGCCCGTCACGGTGCAGGGGCGGTAGACCCCTCGCTGCAGGCGATTCAGCCTGCCCTCAACGCCTTTGCCAAGGCCATGGGCCCCACCCACTTCGAGCAGGCGCATTACCTCACGGCCGTATCCGACACCGGCGCGCAAACCATCATCTCACCGATGCCGGCCCATGTCCTGGGCTACACGGTGAGGAAGACCGACCATGGCCTCGTGCTGAACTTCAACTATCACAACGGAGGTCGCGGACTGCGGGGACAGGTCACGATGCAACTCGGGCAGACTCTGGTCCTCGGGCTGATTTCCGACCAACCCGCAGGCGATCACGCAAAAGGTCCGGCCGTACCCCGGCTCCTGGTGGTACGAGTTACGCCCGCAACGCAGAGTTGAGCTCGAGCCGGTGGCGCTCGGTGAGGACGACCTGTATGCGTGCTATCAACGCCTGGAACGCCCGCTATACAACGTGCTGTACAGGATGCTCTGGAACCGCCAGGATTGCCAGGACCTCGCCCACGACGCGTTCCTCCGCGTCTGGCAGCGCCGCGACCGGGTCAAGACCGATACGCTGGATGCGCTGATATGGACCGCCGCGCTCAACCTGGCCCGCAATCGCCTGCGCTGGCGCGGGCGATGGCTCAGCGAACCCATGGACGCCGGGTGGCCGGACGGCGGCACCGGCCCGGAAGCCGCCGCCGAGGCCCAGTCGCGGCAGCGCCGGCTCCACCGGGCCCTGAAGCGGCTGCCGGCCGCGATGCGCGACGTCCTTCTGCTGGGCGAGTTCTCCGGGCTGAGCCAGGCCGACATCGGCGCGGTATTGAAGATCCCGCCGGGCACCGTGGCGTCGCGCCGTCACCACGCCCTGCGCCGGTTGCGCACACTGCTGGGC
>JBJKSR010000110.1:0-4058 GCA_046703965.1 Gammaproteobacteria bacterium
ATGGACGAGATCCTGGTCATGGACCGCGGCCGCATCGTCGAGCACGGGCCCCACCGGGAACTCATGGCCGGCGCCGGGTTCTACCGGCGGATGGCGGAATACCTCAATCCGTGATTTCTTGATCCAGATTAAGTCCAGAACGGGCCCATATGGGTAGAATCCCTGCAGGCATCCGTTGGAGCAGGGACCGGTGGAACCCAGTCAGCTCGCCGTAGACCTCTCGCGGTGGCAGTTCGCCGTCACCGCGCTTTACCACTTCCTCTTCGTGCCGCTCACGCTCGGCCTTTCCGTTCTCCTCGCCGCAATGGAAACGGTCTACGTCGTGACCCGGCGCGAGTTTTTCCGGGACTTGACGAAGTTCTGGGGGAAGCTGTTCATCATCAACTTCGCGCTCGGTGTCGCCACCGGCCTGACGATGGAATTCCAGTTCGGCACGAACTGGTCGTTCTATTCCCACTTCGTCGGCGACATCTTCGGCGCCCCGCTCGCGATCGAGGGCCTGATGGCGTTTTTCCTGGAATCGACCTTCGTGGGCCTGATGGTCTTCGGCTGGGAGCGCCTTTCACGCGGAAAGCACCTGTTCGTCACGTACATGGTGGCCCTCGGCTCGAATCTCTCGGCGCTGTGGATCCTGATCGCGAACGGGTTCATGCAGGCGCCGACGGGGGGGCAGCTCAACCCCGTGACCCAGCGCATGCAACTCTCCAACTTCGGACATTTGATCTTCAATCCCGATGCGCAGGCCAAGTTCGTCCACACCACGGCCGCCGGCTTCGTCCTGGCCGCCGTGTTCGTGTGCGCGATCAGCGCCTGGTATCTGCTGCGCAACCGTCACGTGGAACTCGCCCGGCGCTCGTTCCGCATGGCGGCGATCTTCGGCCTTTTCGCCTCGCTGGCGACGATCACCCTCGGCGATGCGCTGGGCTTCGCCGACGTCGGCGTGCAGCCGCCGAAAATCGCCGCCATGGAAGCCATGTGGCATACGGAGAAGGCGCCCGCGTCCCTGAAACTCATCGCCATCCCGGACAGCAGCGAGCAGCGGAACCTGTGGTCGCTCAAGGTGCCGTGGATCGGAGGCATGATGCTTACGCACTCGACGGACAAGACCGTGCCCGGCATCATCGAACTCGAAAACCAGGCCAAGAACAAGATAAGGAACGGCATTCCCGCCCTGCTCGCACTCAAGCAACTGCAGAAGACACCCGGCGACCAGCAGGCGCTCGACACCTTCGATACGCACAAGAAGGACATCGGCTACGCCTTCCTGCTCCAGCGCTATGCGCCGAACGTGGCCGAGGCAACGCCCGCGCAGATCGACAAGGCCGCGAAGGATACCATCCCGACGGTGTGGATCACGTTCTGGAGCTTCCACCTCATGGTCTACCTGGGCTTCGCGATGCTGGCCTTCTTCGTGCTGGCTTCGATGTTCTCGCTCAAGCGCACCGAGTTCCGCCGTCGCTGGTTGCTGCATCTTTCCGTGTGGGCGCTGATCATGCCCTATCTCTCCGTGGAACTCGGCTGGATCACCGCGGAAATGGGCCGCCAGCCCTGGACGGTCTACGGGGTCCTGCCGACCTGGCTGTCGGCATCCACGCATAGCGTCGGCTACATGATCTTCTCGCTCGCGGGCTTCGTCACCCTTTATTCGATCTTCATCGTGATCGAGGTGTTCCTCATGCGCCGCGCGATCATCCAGGGCCCGACGCCCGAGCCAAACAAGGACGACCGGGAAAGCGCACCGGTACTGGTTCCCGAAGGGGGTGCATCATGACTTTGACGGAATTCCTGCGCTACGTCGGCTGGTTCCTGCTGGCCTTCCTCGCGCTCGCGGGTGCGGCCATCCTGAGCTACTGGGGGCCCTGGTACTTCGCCTGGGTCGTCGGTACCGCGATGATCGTCCTGATCGCCGCCTTTTCGGGCTATCTCTACGACCGCCAGGCGGTCGAGCACGGTGAACGCGGCGAAAACCCGCAAGCCGGACCGGGAGTTTGATGATGGAAGCTTACGTCGTACTCAAGGTGATCTGGTGGCTGCTCCTCGGCGTGCTGCTGATGGGCATCGGGATCATGGTCGGCCAGGACATGGGCATCGGCACGTCGCTGCGCTATCTGGGGCGCACGGACAGCGAGCGCCGCGCCGTCCTCAACATGATCGGCCCGCACTGGGACGGCAACCAGGTCTGGTTCATCCTGGGCGGGGGCGCCATCTTCGCCGCCTTCCCCACGGTTTACGCCACGTTGTTCTCGGGCCTGTACATCGTGATGCTGCTGCTGCTCTGGTCGATGATCGTGCGCCCGCTCGGCTTCGAGTACCGGAGCAAGCTCGACTCGCCCCGGTGGCGCAACCGCTGGGACTGGGCGCTGTTCGTGAGCGGCTTCGTGCCCATGCTCGTCTTCGGCACCGCGGTGGGCAACGCACTGCGCGGCTTCCCGTTCCGGTTCAACGACATCATGCAGTCGTTCTACCCGCACGGCTTCGGCTTCATCGACCTGTTCAACGCCTTCTCGGTCATCATCTGCGGACTGATGGCCGTCGCCCTCTCGCTGTTCCAGGCCGGTGCCATGGTGTCGCTGCGCAGCGAAGGCGCCATCCTCGAGCGCGCCAGGCGACAGATGACATGGAGCGGTGTCGCGGCGATGGTCATATTCACCGCCGGCGGGATCTGGCTCAGCCAGCTGAACGGTTACGCCCCGGGCGCCGGCACCCATGCCGGGATGGCGGCGGACCCGCTCGCGAGCACGGCCACCATGGCTCATGGCGCCTGGCTGCACAACTACTTCGCCTACCCGGTGTTGTTCATCGTGCCGATCCTGACCTATGCCGGTATTCTCGCGGCACTGTGGTTCTCGCGCCGCAACCGCCCCACCGCGGCCTGGTGGGCGGGTGCCGTGGCCTGGATCGGGACCCTCGGCACGGTAGGCGCATCGATGTTCCCGATGATCGCGCCGTCCTATGCCAATGTGAACCAGAGCCTGACGGTGTGGAACGCCAGTTCTTCGCTGATGACCCTGGCCTGGATGCTGGGCTGCGCGCTGGTCTTCGTCCCGCTGATCTTCTTCTACACCGGCTGGGCCTTCCGCGTGATGCGCGGTACGGTCACCACCGAGGAAATCGGCCGGCGCGACCGCGAGGGCGGCGAAAGTTACTGAGGCACGGCCCCGGCCTGCCCGGTCCCCGCGGGCCGGGCAGGCGCCTCGCCGCCGGCGCCGGATTGCCCGAGCAGCGGTTTCAGACCCTTCCACACGTTCTCGAGCACCCGCGGCTCGCCCTCGGCGCGCGGGTGCAGGCCGCCCGACTGCATCAGGTCCGGGTGGGTGGCCACGCCGGCCAGGATCTCCGGCACCAGGGGCACGCCCGTCTGCTTCGCCACCGCCCTGTATACCGCGGCGAAGTCCTTGGTGTAGACCTGCCCGTAGTTGGGCGGCATGCGCACTCCGACGAGCAGCACGCGCGCCCCGGCCTGCTTCGACAACTCGACCATCCGGGTCAGGTTGTCCTGCATCTGTGCCGGCGGCAGGCCCTGCAGCCCGTCGTTGCCGCCCAGTTCGACGACCACGATCGCGGGATGGTAACGCTTCAGATCCCCGGGCAGGCGCGATAATCCGCCGGCCGTGGTATCGCCGGGAATACTCGCATTTACCACCCGGTACCGATAGCCTTCGCGATCCAGTCGCTGCGAGAGCAGGTGTACCCACCCCTTGTCGCTTGGTATCTTGTAAGCTGCACTCAAGCTGTCGCCGATCACCAGCAACGCCGGGGGGCGCGGCTGACTCGCCGCGGCCGCCGCCGCAAGGAACAGACCCATCATGACCCAAGCCGCCACACCGGAAACGAATCGACCCACGTATACGCTCTCTGCAGACAATCTGGCCAAAGAGGTTACCAGCCCGGACGGCCCGCTCGCCATCCTCAGGGACGTCGATCTGCACGTCGAGGGCGGGGAAGCCGTGGCCGTGATCGGTCCCTCCGGCTCGGGCAAGACGACGTTGCTGTCCCTCCTCGCGGGGCTCGACACGCCCACCCGGGGCGAGGTCCGGATGTTCGGCCGTGCGCTCGAG
>JBJKSR010000111.1:0-5839 GCA_046703965.1 Gammaproteobacteria bacterium
GCTCAGCGAAGAACAATACCGTTATCTGATCGGCGAATAGGGCAGGAACGACGCTGGGATCGGTTGTCTCCAGGCCGCAGTAGTCAGCTGAGCACGAGTCCAATCGAACCAGAAATCACGACTCGTACACCACTCCCGGGGACGTCAGCCCCCGAGCTGTCCGAAGCGCATCCAAAGCTACCCGCTGACGGCGTGCGACGGCCATGGCGGCACATGGACAGATAGCGGTCGACGACTGCGGGATATGCGCCTAAATAGCGACCCGGCTGCCAACCAAATCAGGGTGAAGGGGGTGTATAATAAAAAAATTAGGAAGTGCGACCAAGACGTCCATTTCCTTTCCGTGCTGCCCCGGTGATGACTCCCGGGCGTTGGGGCTAAACCGCTCCGAGCACTCCAATCCCAGTCATCTTCACCTCGGCGCCCTGCCTCGTGCGGCAAGGATCCTTCGCGGAACGGGCAGGAGAACGGCATGGGCTCCTTGTGGAAAGGCTATAACGCTGAGATTTGCCGTCATTGGTGCCGGATCCGGACCTATTTGACCGGCGCTGGTCCAAACCCATTCAGCGTGCCTGCCGACGAAGAAGAGCCGCCGCTGCGTGCGGAACTGTTCAGTAGCGATCAATTGGCGCAGCACGCCGTGCGTCTCGCGACCTCTCACCGTGTGGCCGCTGGGCGTGTTCCGGACCAGTTGCTGGCCCGACTGACGGCGAACGAGGGCGTGCTCATCGGAACCTGCAACCAGTTGACGGCAGCGGTCTCGGCGAAGCACCGCATTACCCCTGCCGCGGAATGGCTGCTCGACAACTTCTATCTCGCCGAAGACCACATCCGCATCGCCCGGCGCCATCTTCCCAAGGACTACAGGAGGGAATTACCGAGCCTGGCCGAAGGGCCATCGCGCGGGCTACCACGCGTCTACGACATCGCCTTGGAAACCATCGCCCATGGCGATGGCCGGGTGGACCCGGACAGCCTGAGCTGCTTCGTCCAGGCCTACCAGACCGTCACGCCACTGCGGCTGGGCGAGTTGTGGGCCATCCCGATCATGTTGCGTCTGGCCTTGATCGAGAATCTGCGCCGGGTTGCGGTGCGCATTGCTGCCGGCAGGCGGGAGCGTGATCTGGCCGTCGACTGGGCGGACAAGCTGACCGAAACCGCCCGCCAGGACCCGAAGAACCTGATCCTGGTGATCGCGGACATGGCCCGTTCAAAGCCACCCATGGCGTCGCCATTCGTGTCGGAACTGACGCGCCGCCTGCAGGGACAAGGCGCCACCCTCGCGCTGCCGCTGACCTGGATCGAACAGCAACTGGCCGAGTCGGAGCTGAGCATCGAACAATCGGTGCGCGCAGGCAACCAGCATCAGGCCGCCGACCAGGTTTCCATCAGCAACAGCATCGGCAGCCTGCGCTTTCTTGGCACCATGGATTGGCGCGAATTCGTCGAAGCCATGAGCGTGGTCGATCATACCCTGCGAAACGACCCCGGCAGGGCCTACGCCAGGATGGATTTCGCCAGCCGCGACCGCTACCGCCACGTCGTCGAGGCCGTGGCGAAGTCCGGTGCCCTGGCCGAGGACGCGGTGGCCCGTCGCGCCATCGAACTCGCTCAGGCCGCCGCGGACCGCGGCGACGAGCTCGACCGGACAGCCCATGTCGGCTACTACCTGATCGGCCATGGCCGGCAAGAACTGGAAAGGGACATAGCGACCCGCTTGCCACTGGGCGCAAGCCTTCGACGCAGTGCGGGCCGGTCGCCGCTATGGCTATATCTGGGCGCAATCCAGCTGCTCACGCTGCTCCTGGCGGCCGGCCTCCTTGCCGAAGCGCGGGGCCGCGTGGTGGACTGGGTGCTGCTTCCGCTCGGGCTCCTCGCCCTGGCGGCCGGCAGCCAGCTCGCGTCCGAGGTCGTTAACTGGCTGACCACCCTTCTGACCTCTCCGCATCCTTTGCCGCGCATGGATTTTTCCACGGGCATCCCGCCGGAAGCACGCACCCTGGTGGTGGTGCCGACTATGCTGACCAGCTCGCATAACATCGAGAGTCTGGTCGAGGCGCTGCAAGTCCGCTTCCTGGCCAATCGCGATGCGAATCTGCATTTCGCCCTGCTGACTGACCTGCGCGACGCTGCCGAGGAAACCCTGGCAGAGGATGCGCCACTGCTGCACCTGGCCCGGGAGCGGATCGAAGCCTTGAACGCGCGCTACGCGGAGGGCCGGAACGATGTCTTCTTTCTGTTGCATCGCCCGCGCCGTTGGAATTCCCACGACGGAATCTGGATGGGTTACGAGCGCAAGCGCGGCAAGCTGGCGGACCTGAATGCCCTGCTGCGAGAGGGCAAGCGCGACGGCTTTTCGCTGCTGGTCGGTGCCGCCGAACCGCTCGCCACGGTCAAATACGTGATCACCCTGGACAGCGACACACAACTGCCGCGCGACGCCGCGCGTCAGTTCGTCGGCGCCATGGCGCACCCGCTCAATCGCCCGCGCTACGACCCGGACCTGGGGCGGGTCGTAGACGGTTACGGCATCCTGCAGCCGCGGGTGAGTGCAAGCCTGCCTGATACCCTGCTGTCGCGCTACGCTCGGCTCAATGGCGGCGAGCCCGGCATCGATCCCTACACTCGCGCCGTCTCCGATGTCTATCAGGACGTCTTCCAGGAAGGCTCGTTCATCGGCAAGGGCATCTACGAGGTCGAGGCCTTCGAGCAAGCGACCCAGCGCCGCTTCCGCGACAACCGCATCCTCAGCCACGACCTGCTTGAGGGCTGTTACGCCCGTGCAGGACTACTGAGCGACGTGCAATTGTATGAGGAATACCCGGTTCGCTACGGCGCCGACGTCAACCGCCGCTATCGCTGGATCCGCGGCGACTGGCAGCTTGTCGGCTGGCTGCTGCCGTGGCTGCGCGGTCCCGACGGCCGGCTTGGTCGCAACCCGCTATCTTTGCTGTCGCGCTGGAAATTGTTCGACAACCTGCGCCGCAGCCTGGTGCCGACCGCGTTGACGCTGCTCCTGTTGCTGGGCTGGACGCTGCTTTCAGCCGCCACATTATGGACTGCGGCACTGCTCAGCGTCCTCCTGATCCCACCACTGTTGGCCACCCTGCTGGACCTGATACGCAAACCCGACGACATGCATCTGGGCCAGCATCTTGCGGCCAGCGCCCAGATCGCCGGCCGGCGCCTGGTTCAGGCGGTCTTTGCTCTGACGACACTGCCGTACGAGGCGTTCTACAGCCTGAATGCGGTCCTGCGTACCCTCTGGCGCATGCTAATTTCGCACAAGCGCCTGCTGCAATGGAATGCTTCCGGCGACCAGGAGCGATCGAGCCGCAGCGATCTCGCCGCTTCGTTCCAGACCATGGGGTTCGCCCCCACGCTTGCAGCAGGCACGGCCATCTACCTGGCGGCGTCTGCTCCGGCCGCGCTGCTCCTGGCCGGTCCCATCCTCCTCCTTTGGCTAGTCTCGCCGGCGATAGCCTGGTGGCTCAGCCGGCCACTCGTGCGCCACGAGGTCCGACTGAGTGCTGGGCAAACCCTTTTCCTCGGCCGGATCGCACGCAAGACCTGGGCCTTCTTCGAAACCTTCGTCGGTCCGGAGGACCACTGGCTGCCGCCGGACAACTATCAGGAATACCGCATCGCCGGGTTGGCACACCGTACCTCGCCGACCAACATGGGCCTGTCCCTGCTGGCGAACCTGGCCGCCCACGACTTCGGCTACATCCCGACCGGACAACTGATCGAGCGCACCGCGCGCACCCTGGAGACGATGGCGGGACTAGAACGCCACCGCGGTCATTTCTACAACTGGTACGACACCTTGTCGCTGCGGCCGCTGCACCCGGCCTATATCTCGACGGTGGATAGCGGCAACCTGGCGGGCCACCTGCTGACCTTGCGGCCGGGTCTGATTGCGCTGCTCGACAGGCCGATCCTTGGGCCGCGATGGCTGGATGGCCTGAGCGACACCTTTGGGATACTCGAGGCGGCCGCAGGCGAACGTGCACCGGCCACGCGGGCTCGGTTTCGGGAGCACTATCGGGATACGAACGAGTTCGCCCATGGCCGGCCGCCCGACTCGCTCGCGGCGGTACGCCGGCGGCTGGAGCAGTTGACTCGGTCGGCCGAAGCCATCCACGCCGACTTGTCCGGCGAGTCCAATGAACAGGCGCGCTGGTGGGCACACACATTGGTCCGGCAATGCCAGGCCATGCTGGACGAACTTGCGTTCATGGCGCCGTGGAGTGAGCTGCCGGATGCGCTGGAAGCCTTCAACGGGTTGTCTGAAGTCCTGGGCATCCCGACGTTACGCACGCTGGCCGGACTCGGGATGGCATTGTCGGCGCGTCTCGACGGATTGCCGACCGCCACCACGCCCTCGCAGGAAGCCTGGCGTGCTGCTTTGCGGCGGGACGTCGAGCTGGGCAGCGAACGCGCCAAGGCCCGCACCGCTGACATCCAGCGCCTGGTCCTGCTGGCTGGTGAATTCGCCGAAATGGAATTCGGTTTCCTCTACGACAAGACCGCGCGTCTGTTCAGCATCGGCTATAACGTCGACGAGCGACGACGTGACACTGGGTATTACGATCTGCTGGCGTCGGAAGCGCGCCTCACCGTATTCGTCGCCATCGCCCAGGGTCAACTTCCGCAGGAGAGCTGGTTCGCCCTCGGGCGCCTGCTGACCTCGGCCGGCGGCGAGCCGACCCTGTTGTCCTGGAGCGGCTCGATGTTCGAATACCTGATGCCGCAACTGGTGATGCCGAACTATGCGAACACGCTGCTCGACCAGTCGACCCGGGCGGCCGTGGCGCGCCAGATCGAATACGGACGGCAGTGCGGCCTGCCCTGGGGTATGTCGGAATCCGGCTACAACGCAATCGACGTGCAATTCAACTATCAGTATCGCGCCTTCGGGGTGCCCGGCCTGGGCCTGATGCGCGGACTCGCCGATGAGCGGGTGATCGCGCCTTATGCCAGCGTGATGGCGCTGATGGTGGCGCCGGAGGCGGCCTGCCTGAACATGCAACGGCTTGCCACCGAGGGCGCGGAAGGTTGGTTCGGCCTTTACGAGGCCATCGACTACACTCCGGCGCGGCAGCGGCGGGGCGAATCCCATGCCGTGGTGCGCTCCTACATGGCCCATCACCAAGGTATGAGTCTGCTTGCTCTGGCATATCTGCTGCGGGACCAGCCGATGCAGAGATACTTCACCTCCGATCCGCTCTTCCAGGCGACCCTGCTGTTGCTGCAGGAGCGCATCCCGAGAGCCTTGGCGTTGTATACCCGTACAGCCGAGCGGACCGACATGCACGCGAGCGCGGCCAGCCCGGAAATGCCGATCCGCGTACTTACCAACCCCGATTCGCCGATGCCCGAGGTGCAACTGCTGTCCAACGGCCACTATCACGTCATGATCAGCCACGCTGGCGGCGGTTACAGTCGCTGGCGGGACCTGGCGGCGACCCGCTGGCTCGAGGACGGCACCCGCGACGCATGGGGCACATTCGCCTACCTGCGCGACGTCGAGAGCGGCGAAACCTGGTCCACGGCACACCAGCCGACCCTGCGTCACGCCGATCACTACGAGGCCATCTTCTCGGAGGGGCGCGCCGAATTCCGCCGCCGCGATCACGGTCAAGATTTCCGGTTTGAAACCCATACCGACATCGTCGTCTCGCCGGTAGATGACATCGAACTGCGTCGGGTGCGTATCACCAACCACTCCGGCAGAACACGGACGATTGCGATCACCAGCTACGCGGAAGTCGTACAGCCGCCTCCCGCCGCCGACGAGATGCACCCGCCGATCACCAACCTCATCCTCCTGACTGAG
>JBJKSR010000112.1:0-2526 GCA_046703965.1 Gammaproteobacteria bacterium
CGCCGCGGGCTGGGCAACGGCGCCCTGCTTCCCGCCGGACCGCTGCGCGAAGCGGCTTCGCGTCTGAGCCGTGCCGATGCCGCGGTGCTCAAGGGCGAGGGTGACGTTCCGCTGCCCGCCGGCTGCACCGTGCTGCGCATGCGCTGCACCCTCGGCCCGGCCGAGCGGCTGCAGGACGGGGCGGTCCGCGCCCTCGACACATTCCGCCCGCAGCAGGTACGGGCGCTGGCCGCCATCGGCGACCCCGAGAGCTTCTTCCGGGCGCTGGAGGCGAACGGCCTCCGCCTGGAGCGCATCCCACTGCCCGATCACGCCGCCGTGGCGGACGTGGTCTCGCAGCTTCCGAACGACCGGCCGCTGCTGATGACGGCCAAGGACGCGGTCAAACTCGACAACCCGCCCGCAAACGCCTGGCGGGTTCCGCTTGCGGTAGGATTCTCCGCTGACGATGCCGCTATCCTGTTGCACAAGGTTCTCGGCGACACTCGAACTGAACGGAGCCCCCATGATGGATAAACACCTGCTCGACATCCTGGTCTGCCCCCTCTGCAAGGGGCCTTTGCAATACGACCGCCAGGCCGGCGAACTGATCTGCCGCGCCGACCGACTGGCATTCCCGATCCGCGACGACATCCCGATCATGCTCGAGGAAGAAGCCCGCAAGGTCACGCTGGAGGAACTCGATTGAGCTTCCGGGTCCTGATTCCCGCCCGGCACGACGCCAGCCGCCTGCCGGGGAAGCCGCTGGTGGACCTCGGGGGCAAACCGCTGATCCGCCACGTCTGCGAACGCGCCCTGGAAAGCGATGCCGAAGAAGTCTGGGTGGCGACGGACGACGAGCGCATTGCCGAAGCCTGCACCGCACTCGACGTGCGGGTCGCCATGACCTCTCCCGCGCATGCCTCGGGCACCGACCGCATCGCCGAAGTGGCCGCCCGCGAAGGCTGGGCCGATGCCGAGATCGTGGTCGACCTGCAGGGCGACGAGCCGCTGATGCCGCCGGCCGCCATCAATACCGTCGCCGAATCGCTCGCCGCCGATCCGGAGGCGGCCCTGTCCACGCTCGCCGCGCGCCTGTTCGAACCGGACCGTTTCCGCGACCCCCATGTCGTGAAAGTGGTCATCGACTCGGCCGGCCGCGCCCTGTATTTCAGCCGCGCGCCCATTCCCCGGCCACGGAACGACGATCCGGAAATGCCGCGCGAGGCGCTGCGCCACATCGGGATCTACGGCTTCCGGGTGGGCGCCCTGCGCCGGTTGGCCGGCGAGTCACCCTGCACCATCGAACAGACCGAATCCCTGGAGCAGCTGCGGGCCCTGTGGCTGGGGATGCCGATCCGCGTGGAAATCATCCAGGACATCCCGAGCGCCTCGGTCGACACCCCCGAAGACGTCAGGCGCGTCGCCGAACTCCTCGCCGAGCGCTGAATCTTCCCCTCGCCACGGCGCGATGAAGAAGACCTCTCGCAACGCCGCAACGAGGAAGAAAAGAACTCTCGCAGAGACGCACAGGGTTCCGAGGGAAAGATTTTATTTTCGTGTAGGAGCGACTTCAGTCGCGATCGGCCTCCGTCGCAAAGGCTTGGTCCGGCACCTGGGCGAGCGGACGTCCCGGCCGCGAACGCCGGCGGGACGCCGGCGCTCCCAGGATCGCGGGCATGGCCCGCTCCTAACCTCTTTGCATTTGGGTGTGCCGTCGGGCGCGCCGAGAAGCACAGCACGCAACGGGTAAGAGGGCGGAGTGTTTGAGGTCAATGCCATATATGGCATTGACCGAGTTGCCGCCCGGCCCGTTGCGGGCGAGCATCGCAGGGGAGCCGCAAGGCCGACAGGCCTTGCGGCCGCGAGCGCCCGGCTCGATGGCTTTGCCTACTTTCGCCGAAACGAAAGTAGGCCCGCCGGGAGGGCAAACAATGAATCGCGGCCGGAACGGACGCCACGAAGAAAGCCGGCGGGACGCCGGCGCTCCCGGGATCGCGGGCATGGCCCGCTCCTACGAAACTCTGCGCCTTTGCGGCGTTGCGGGAGAGGCACCCCGCCTCAGGGATCGGTCCACGGATGCCGGTGGTCTACCCGGTACCGCCCCACCAGCCTTACGCCCTCCCCGGCCGTGACCAGGAAAGTGATCGCCCCGGCGTGCGCCGTGTCCAGCAGACGCGCACCGAGCGCAAGGTAGCGCGCCTTCACCCGCGGGCGCGGAAAATGGTAGCGATTGCGGTAGCCCGTGGCGAACACCACGTAGCGCGGATGCACGGCGCGTACGAAGGCCGGCGTGGACGAGGTGTTGCTGCCGTGATGCGGAGCGACCAGGACCTGCGCCGCCAGGCGTCCGGCACCGTCGTCGAGCAAGGCGCGCTCGCCCGGCTTCTCGATGTCGCCGGGGAACAACGCACTGCCGCCGGCGGCGCTGACCCTCAGCACGCAGGATCGGTCGTTGCGCGAACCGCGCGCGCCGCGGTCGGGACCGAGGATGAGGAAGGCGACGCCGTCCCAGCGCCAATGCTCGCCCCGGTGGCACGGATGCAC
>JBJKSR010000113.1:0-2563 GCA_046703965.1 Gammaproteobacteria bacterium
GCGCAACCCCCTACGTCCGCGTGGGCAACTGGCTGATCGCCAGCCTGTGCACAGCCCTGCTCATCCTCGGATTCGGTTGGCTTCTTTATCGCAGGAGAAAGACATGACAAGAAGTGTGTAATGCGAAAACGCAAGACCGAACTCCACAAATTATTCATGAAATCTGCAAGATCACGGTTCGGAGCTTGACTGGTCAGATCTCTTCCGGGTTACATCGTTTTATCTCTTTTGTTTTGGGCGGGTGTTTTTTACCCCGTCACGGCTGCGCTTACTTATTCAGAAGGAGATTTGAGCGTCTCATGGGCATTGTACATGTTTGGCTTATGCGCTCTAGGAGGAGTCATTTTTGGGCTGATTGCATGGGTTTCAGTCGTGCGCCCATTTATCAAACGGATAGAGGCAAAACATGAAACGACAAAATGGGATCAGCCCGTGGGGCGGGAGTCATCCCGCCTGTCGCGTCATCCGCTACGGCGTAACGATCCTGTCGGGCGGGCAGGCGGTGATGCCGCCGGCGAGGCTGAAGACGGGTTCGTAGCCGGCGTCCCGGAAGAGCCGGGCGGCGAGAAGGCTTCTCTGGCCGTGCGCGCAGTAAAAGACGTAGCGCCCGCTTTCCGGTAGCTGCGGCAGGGCGTCGATCAGGCCGGAGAGCGGGTAGTGTACGGCGTCCGGCAAGTGGCCGGCTTCCCATTCGTGGTCCTCGCGCACATCGATCAGCAGGGCGTCGGATTGGGCGTCGAGTTCATGGGGGCGGATCTCGGGCACCGGGCCGGCCTGACGGGGCAATTTCACTTCCGAGGCGGGTTGGCCGCAGACGGGGCAGGCCGGGTCGCGCGGGAGGTTCACGACCCGCGTCTCCAGGGTGCGGCCGTCGAGCAGCCACAAGCGGCCGAGCAGGGGTTGCAGCGGGCTGGATTCGTTGCCCGCGGCGACGAGCCACTTGATCGCTTCCAGCGCCTGCAGGCTGCCGGCCATGCCGGTGACGGCGCCGAGGACGCCGGCCTCGGAGCAGGTCAGGGCGGGCACCTCGGGCGGGGCCGGGAACAGGCAGCGCAGGCAGGGGCCGGTCGTCGCGTCGAATACAGCGACCCGCGCCTCGAAGCCGAGCACGGCGGCGTGCACCAGGGGCCGCGCGGCGGCGGCGCAGGCGTCGTTGACCAGGAACTTGGTTTCCAGGCGGTCGGTGGCGTCGATCACCAGGTCGTAGCCGCGGATGAGATCGACCGCGTTGCCTGCGTCCACGCGCAGGGCGTGGTTCTCGATGCGTACGTCCGGGTTGAAGTCGGCGAGGCGCTCGGCCACGGCCTCGGTCTTGGGACGGCCGATGTCGGCGGTGCGATAGAGGATCTGGCGATGCAGGTTGGACAGCTCCAGTGCGTCGTCGTCGGCGATGCCGAGCGTGCCCACGCCGGCCGCCGCCAGGTAGGAGAGCGCGGGCGTGCCCAGCGCGCCGACGCCGATGACGAGCACGCGGGCATGGGCCAGGCGCTCCTGGCCGGCGGCGCCGATCTCGGGCAGGATCGTCTGGCGGGCGTAGCGCTCCGCGGAGGGAAAGTCGTCCATAAACAATAGTGTCGCGCGTTGGGCCGAATGCGGCAAGCGGGGGGCGTCAGCCGGCCGGTAGGAGGAATCCCGGCCCGTGGCCGGAATAGCAGGTTTGACTGGATTCCGGATCGCTTCGCGTCCGGAATGACGACAGAAGGGTTTTTTGACCTGAGTCGGGTGCCCGGTGCCGGTGGGTTCGTATAATGGCCGTTCGGGAAAAAGCACATAGAGCGAGGACATGGCGATGAGCGAGAAGACCGGGCCGCTGGGCCATGACATCGGCTGCTTCAAGGCGTACGACGTGCGCGGCCGGGTGCCGGAGGAGCTGGACGAGACGATCGCCTACCGCATCGCGCGCGCCTGGGTGGACTTCATCGGCGCGAAGCGGGTGTGCATGGGCCGCGACGTGCGCCAGACCAGTGACGCCTTCGCCGATGCCGTGGCGGAGGGGCTGATGGATTCCGGCATCGAGGTGCACGACCTCGGCCTGTGCGGGACCGAGGAGACCTATTTCGGCACCTTCAACAGCGGGCTGGACGGCGGCGTGATGATCACGGCCAGCCACAACCCGACGAATTACAACGGCCTGAAGCTGGTGCGCCAGAAGGCGCATCCGATCAGCGCCGACACCGGGCTGGTCGAGATCCGGCAGCTTGCCGAGCGCGGCGAGTTCAAGGACGGAGCGCAGCGCGGCAAGCGCGTCGATGCGTCCGACAAGACCGCCTACATCGAGCATCTGCTGGGCTACGTCAAGGGCGTGGATCTCAAACCGCTCAAGCTGGTCGTCAACCCGGGCAACGGCTGCGCCGGGCCGATCGTGGAGCGCCTGGAAAAGCGCCTGCCGTTCGAGTTGGTGAAGATGGACTTCGAGCCCGACGGTACCTTCCCCAACGGCGTGCCCAACCCCATGCTGGAGGAGAACCGGAAGGAGACCAGCCGGGCGGTGCGCGAGGCGGGGGCGGATTTGGGTATCGCCTGGGACGGGGACTTCGACCGCTGCTTTTTCTATGATGCGGAC
>JBJKSR010000114.1:0-3009 GCA_046703965.1 Gammaproteobacteria bacterium
AGATGGCTGCGTGTGGAGGACCGCTGGGCCGCCTCGCTGCGGCGCATGCGCTCGGGCTCGCTTCTCGAGCGCCTGCGCGAGCGGTTTCATTAGCCGCCCGCGCATCTTCGCCGCTACTCAAACGCGCGGCTTTTAGAAATCACCTCATATCGCGGTCAGGACCACCAACCCTCGAACTCCCGCGATATCCCACGATCTCTCGCGCGATGAACTGGCACCAGCACTGACACCGGCATCCTTCGTTGACTTGCTCCTGGCCCTGCCATAACATCTGGTCGGCGTGGGCGACTCAACATCCCTGATCGGCAAGACCGTTTCGCATTACCGTGTCGTCGAACGACTCGGCGGCGGCGGGATGGGTGTCGTCTACAAGGCCGAGGACACCAAGCTGCGCCGCTCCGTTGCGCTCAAGTTCCTGCCCGACCAACTGGCCAGCGACCGCAACGCGCTCGAGCGGTTCCAGCGCGAAGCGCAGGCAGCTTCCTCCCTCAATCATCCCAACATCTGCACGATTTACGACATTGACGAGCACGACGGCAGCCCGTTCATCGCCATGGAGCTGCTGGAGGGGCAGACGCTGAAACACCGCATCGGCTCCCGGCCTTTGGAGTTGGACCAGATCCTCGACCTGACCATTCAGCTTGCCGACGCGCTGGCCGCGGCGCACGCGAAAGGCATCGTTCACCGCGACATCAAGCCGGCGAATATCTTCATCACCACGCGCGGAACACCGAAGATTCTGGATTTCGGCCTGGCGAAGGTCACGCAGCCGCCGACGGATGGCGCGGCCGGAGCAACGCAGGCCGGTGACGCCGCGCCCACCCTGGCCGAAGCGCAATTGACCACCCCCGGCACGGCCATGGGTACGGTCGCTTACAAGTCGCCCGAGCAGACACTGGGCAAGGAACTCGACGCGCGCACCGACCTGTTCAGCCTGGGTGTTGTCCTCTACGAAATGGCCACCGGCCGGGAAGCCTTTTCCGGCAGCACCACCGCTGCGATCTTCGACGGCATCCTTCATCAAGTCCCGGCCGCGCCCGTGCGGCTGAACCCTGCTTGTCCCGCCGAACTCGAACGCATCATCAACAAGCTGCTTGAAAAAGACCGCGACCTCCGCTATCAGGTCGCGTCCGAATTGCGCGCCGACTTGAAGCGCCTCAGGCGCGACACCGGTTCCGACCGCTCCACTTCCGTTAGCGCGACCGTAACGGCAACGCAGGAGACGCCCTCGGCAGTTCCGGTTTCCGGCCAGACGGCGAGCGCCTCCACCGTCCGCGACAGCTCCGACTCCCAGATCGTGGCCTCGCTCCTCAAGCGGCACAAGAAGGCATTCGCCGGAGGACTTGCGGCGGTGGTCGTGGCGGCCGCTGTTCTGGTCTATTTGCTCAGGCCGGCCCTTCCGCCCCCGAGCGTTTCCCATTTCACGCAACTCACCCACGATGGGCTCCGCAAAGGTTTGGTCGGCACCGATGGCGCGAGGCTTTACCTGACGGAATACAGTAGGTCCGCTGCCCAGGTCTCCGTTGCGGGCGGGGACGTATCCCCCATCCCTGGCCCCTCGGCTGGCATGACACTCCTCGGCGTCTCGCCCGACGGGGCAAACCTTCTGATGATGTACGCGCCGGGAACGAGCTTCTCCGGTCCTCTGTGGGCCTATCCGGTCCTCGGAGGTTCGCCGAGGCAACTCGGGGGTTTGCAAGGCAGAGGTGGTGCATGGTCCCCGGATGGGAAAAAGCTGTTCTATGTGCTGGGGAGCGATCTTTACCTTGCCGGCGCCGACGGATCGGATTCCAGAAAACTCGCCACGGTGTCGGGCGTCGCCATCGACCCTGCCTGGTCGCCGGACGCAAGGGAGATTAGCTTTACCCTCAGGGATCTCCATGACCCGGCCACGGCACTCTGGCAAATCTCCGCGGACGGCACGGACCTGCATCGCCTCCTTCCGGATTGGAACAAGGGCGGCAGCGAAGCCGACGGCAGGTGGACGCCAGACGGCAAATATTTCGTGTTCCAGGCGGCGCAGGCAGGCCGGAATCGGGTCCCTCAGCTCTGGGCCGTGCGTGAGACGGGAAGCTTCCTGCACGCGGTGAGTCACCGGCCTGTCGAACTGACCTCGGGAACGACGGCCTACAAAGATCCGCTTCCCGGCAAGGGCGGCAAAAAGCTTTACGCTGTTTCAGGCTTTCTCCGCGGCGAACTCGATCGCTACGATACCAGGACGAAAACCTTCTCTCCCTACCTTGGCGGCATCTCCGCGGGCGACGTATCTTTTTCGAGGGACGGGAAATGGGTAGCCTACGTCTCCTATCCCGATTGGACCCTTTGGCGTTGCAAGGCGGATGGCAGCGACAAGCTTCAACTCAGCTTTGCCCCGCTTGCGGCCATTCTGCCTCGCTGGTCCCCGGATGGCACAAAGATCGTTTTCTATGCCAGTCAGCCAGGCAAGCCGTATCGCGTCTACATGGTCGCAGCCGATGGTGGCGCTCCGCGGGAATTGATGCCCGCGCCCAACGACCCGCGGCCTCAGGGCGACCCTGTCTGGTCGCCGGATGGGAGTTCGATTGCCTTCGGCGGCAACCCCGACTTCGTTCCGCACATCCCTATTCGGATTCTGGACCTGAAAACCCGCAAAATCTCGACGCTGCCGGATTCGAGTGGCGTTTTTTCGCCGCGATGGTCGCCCGACGGCCGCTACATGGCCGCCCTCCCTTACAACTCCCTGGGATTGAAGCTCTATGATTTCAAGACGCGCAAGTGGTCTGTGCTTACCCGCATGGGCGTGGGGTTTCCACAGTGGTCGCATGACGGCCAATACATCTATTTCCTCAATTCCCAGGCCGGAGGGGTCTCCCGGATTCACGTTCCTGACGGAAAGATCGAACAAGTGGCCAGCCTCAAGGGCTTTCAGATGACGGGCTTTTTCGGCCTCTGGCTCGGCCTTACGCCCAACGATGCCCCCCTGCTCCTGAAAAACACCGGCACGCAGGACGTCGTCTCCATGGATTGGAC
>JBJKSR010000115.1:0-6839 GCA_046703965.1 Gammaproteobacteria bacterium
CGCAAATTCCGGGCATCCCGGCATGCCGATGGGCATGGCGGACATCGCCGAGGTCCTCTACAGCGACTTCCTGCGCCACAACCCGGCCAACCCGAACTGGCCGGGACGCGACCGGTTCCTGCTCTCCAACGGGCATGGCTGCATGCTGCAGTACGCGGCGCTGCACCTGTCCGGCTACGACCTGCCGATGACCGAGATTCGCAATTTCCGGCAATTGCACTCGATCACCCCGGGCCACCCGGAATACGGGCATACGCCGGGTATCGAGGTCACCACCGGGCCGCTCGGCCAGGGCGTGGCCAACGGGGTCGGCCTGGCGCTCGCCGAGGCGCTGTTGGCGTCGCAGTTCAACCGCCCGGGCCACGAGATCGTCGACCACCACACCTATGTGTTCTGCGGCGACGGGTGCCTGATGGAAGGCATATCCCATGAGGCGGCGTCCGTCGCCGGCACACTCGGCCTCGGCAAGCTGATCATGGTCTACGACGACAACGGGATCTCCATCGACGGAGAGGTCAAGGGCTGGTTCCACGACGACACGCGCAAGCGCTTCGAGGCCTATGGCTGGCACGCGATCGGGCCGATCGACGGTCACGACGCCGATGCCGTGAAGCAGGCCTTCGAGGAGGCGCGGGCGGAGACGAAGCGCCCGAGCCTGATCCTCGCGCGCACGATCATCGGCTTCGGCGCCCCCGACAAGCAGGGCACGGCGGCCACCCACGGCAGTGCACTCGGCGAGGAAGAGGTCGCCAAGGCGCGCAAGACGCTTGGCTGGGAATCGCCGCCGTTCGAGATTCCCGAGGACATCTACGCCGGCTGGGACGCGCGGGCCCGCGGCGAAAAAGCCGAGGCCGAATGGAACGCGCGTTTCGAGGCTTATGCCGGGGCGCATCCCGGGCTCGCGGCGGAACTCAAGCGCCGTCTCGCGGGCGAACTGCCGGCGAATTGGGCGGAGACGGTCGAAAAGCATATCGCCGAGGTGGCGAAGCAGGGCAAGGCCCAGGCGACGCGAAAGGCGTCCGGGGGCACCCTCGCGGTGCTGGCGCCGACGCTGCCCGAGATCGTCGGCGGCTCGGCGGACCTCACGCCTTCCAACGACACGTACTGGCCGGAGGCCAAAGTCGTGAAGCCCGGCAAGCCGGAGGGCAACTACCTGCACTGGGGCGTACGCGAGTTCGCGATGACGGCGATACTCAACGGCATGGCGGTGCACGGCGGGCTGATCGCGTATGGCGGCACCTTCCTGACTTTTTCGGATTACGCGCGCAATGCGGTGCGCCTGGCCGCGCTGTCGCGCTACCCGACCATCCTCGTCTACACCCACGACTCGATCGGCCTCGGCGAGGATGGTCCGACGCACCAGCCGGTGGAACACGTCGCCAGTCTGCGTGCGATGCCCAACCTGACGCTGTGGCGGCCGGCCGATGACGTCGAGACCGCGGTCGCGTGGCGTGACGCGATCGAACGCCGCGACGGCCCCACCGTGCTGGTGCTGACCCGCCAGTCGGTGCCGCATTACGAACGCAGCAAGAAGCAGGTCGAGGCCATCCGCCGCGGCGGCTACGTGCTGTACGAACCCGACGACGCACCGCGGGCCCTGATCATCGCCACGGGCTCGGAAGTGGGCCTGGCGATGGAGGCGGCAACGGCGCTCGGCAAGGAGGGCACCCCCACGCGGGTGGTGTCGATGCCGAGCCAGGAGCTGTTCCTGGCGCAGGATGCCGAATGGCACGACGAGGTGCTGCCCGAGTGGATCACCGCCCGGGTGGCGGTGGAGGCGGGCGTGGCGATGCCGTGGCACCGTTTCGTGGGCAGCGCCGGACGGATCGTGAGCCTGGAGCGCTACGGCGAATCCGCGCCGGGCAAGGAAGTTTTCGACGAACTGGGCTTTACCCCGGCCCAGGTGGCCTCGGCCGTGCGAGAGGCGCTGGCGGCGGCGAACGGTTGAGCGTATTCAAATCAACTCTCTGAGGAGACGAACGATGATCAAGGTGGGCATCAACGGCTACGGCCGGATCGGACGCAACGTGACGCGGGCGCTTTACGAGAGCGGGCGTCGCGACGACATCCAGGTGGTTGCGATCAACGATCTGGGCGATGCCGAGACCAATGCGCATTTGACGCGGTATGACTCGGTGCACGGGCGCTTCCCGGGCGACGTGCGGGTGGAAAAGGATTGCCTGGTCGTGAACGGCGACGTGGTGCACGTGCTGGCCGAGCGCGATCCCGCGAAGCTGCCCTGGGACAAGCTGGGCGTCGACCTGGTTTTCGAGTGCACCGGCCTGTTTACGACGCGCGAGAAGGCCGCCCAGCACCTCAAGGGCGGGGCGAAGAAGGTGCTGCTGTCGGCGCCCGCCAAGGACGCGGTGGACGCCACCATCGTCTATGGCGTCAACCACGACACCCTCGACCCGGACAAGCACGTCGTCGTTTCCAACGCCTCGTGCACCACCAACTGCCTGGCGCCGGTCGCCCAGGTCATGCACGAGCTGGCCGGAATCGAGGGCGGCGTCATGAACACGGTGCACGCGTTCACCAACGACCAGAACCTGCTCGACGTGTATCACAAGGACCTGCGCCGGGCGCGGGCCGCGACGGCCAGCATGATCCCGACCGCGACGGGTGCGGCCAAGGCCATCGGCCTGGTGCTGCCGGAACTCGACGGCAAGCTCGACGGCTTTGCCATGCGCGTGCCGACCCAGAATGTTTCCTTCGTGGACCTGACGCTCCACCTTGCCCGCGAAGTCAAAGCGGAGGAGATCCATCGCGCGATGCGCGAGGCGGCGGACGGGCGGTTGAAAGGCGTGCTGGCCTACAACGAGGCGCCGCTGGTGTCGATCGACTTCAACCACAACCCGCATTCCTCGACCTACGATGCCGGGTTCACCAAGGTCAAGGGTCGACTGGTGAAGGTGTGCGCGTGGTACGACAACGAATGGGGCTTTTCCAACCGCATGCTCGACACGGCGCTTGCGATGTACGGCCGCGGCTGAGGCATGGCGATCAAGACCACCGCGGATTTCGATCTCCGAGGCAAGCGCGTGCTGGCGCGCAAGGACTTCAACGTGCCGCTCAAGGACGGGCGGATCGTCGACGATACCCGTATCCGTGCGGCGGTACCGGGGATTCGCAGGGCGCTGGATGCCGGCGCCCGCCTGATGCTGATGTCGCATTTCGGCCGCCCCGAGGAAGGTAAGCCGGAGGCGCGGTTCTCTCTGCAACCGGTGGCGGATCGCCTGGGCGAACTGCTCGGCGGCAAGGTGGCGCTGGTCACCGACTACCTGGAGCACGATCCCGCGCCCGGGCCGGGTCAGGCGGTACTGCTGGAAAACGTGCGATTCAACAAGGGCGAGAAATCCAACGACGAAGGGTTGTCCCGCCGCTATGCCCGATTGTGCGACATCTTCCTGATGGACGCGTTCGGTACCGCGCACCGTGCCCAGGCATCCACCTGCGGGGTGGCGCGATTCGCGTCGGCAGCGGGGGCGGGCGACCTGCTGCACGCGGAGCTGGAGGCGCTGGGACGGGCGCTCCGGAATCCGGCGCGCCCGCTGCTTGCGATCGTCGGCGGCTCCAAGGTTTCGGACAAGGTGAACGTGCTCGACGCCCTCATCCAGCGCTGCGACGCGCTGATCGTCGGCGGCGGCATCGCCAATACGTTTCTCGCCGCGAGCGGCCACCCGGTGGGCAAGTCCCTTTACGAGGCCGGCTTCGTGGACGAAGCCAAGCGGCTCATCGCGGCGGCCACCGAACGGGGCGTGAGCCTGCCGTTGCCGGTCGACGTCGTGGTCGCCCGCGCGCTTGCCGAAGACGCCGAGGCCGACGTCAAGCCGGTGAGCGAGGTGGGCGACGAGGACCTGATCCTCGATATCGGCCCGGAGACGGTGGCGCTTTACCGCCCGCACATCGCCGGCGCGGAAACCATCGTGTGGAACGGACCGGTGGGCGTGTTCGAGATCGACCAGTTCGCCGAGGGCACCCGGGCCGTGGCCGAGGCCGTGGCCGCCAGCGGCGCGTTTTCCATCATCGGCGGGGGCGACACCATCGCCGCCCTTGCCAGGTTCGGCGTGACCGAGCGCGTGAGCTACATCTCCACGGGCGGCGGGGCGTTCCTGGAATTCCTCGAAGGCAAGACGCTGCCCGCGGTGGCGGCGCTGGAAGAGCGCGCATGACCGAATCCCCCCGCGTGCGCCGGACCAAGATCGTGACGACGCTCGGCCCCGCGGTCGACGAGGCCGGAGTCCTCGCCCGGATGATCGAGGCCGGAGCCGACGTGGTGCGGCTCAACCTCTCGCACGGTACGCACGAGGAGCACTGGCGCCGTGTGAAGGGGGTGCGCGAAGCCGCTTCCGCCCAAGGCCGCGACGTCGGTGTATTGATCGACCTGCAGGGGCCGAAGATCCGGATCGAGTCCTTCCGGGAGGGTTCGGTCGAATTGAAGGAAGGCGCGCCCTTCACGCTGGACTGCAATCTTGCCGAGGATGCCGGCAACGACCGGCGCGTCGGGGTGACCTACAAGAAACTGCCCCGCGACGTCTTTCTCGGCGACACCCTCGTGCTGGCGGACGGTGAGATCGTACTCACCGTCCAGGAGATCGAGGGCGAGCGCGTGCACTGCCGAGTGGAGACGGGCGGGACGCTCTCCGATCACAAGGGGCTCAATCGCCGCGGTGGCGGGCTGAGCGCGGAAACGCTTACCGACAAGGACCGCGCCGACATCAAGCTGGCCGCCGAGATGGAGGCCGACTTCCTGGCCATTTCCTTCCCGCGCACGGCCCGCGACGTGGAAGAAGCGAGGGCCCTGCTGCGCAGTGCGGGAAGCAAGGCGGCCGTGGTCGCCAAGATCGAGCGCGCGGAAGCGGTCGAGAACCTGGACGAGATCATCGAGGCCAGCGACGCGGTGATGATCGCGCGCGGCGACCTGGCGGTGGAGATCGGCGACGCGCCGCTGCCGGGCGTGCAGAAGCGGATCATCCGCCACGCCCGGGCGCGCAACACCGTCGTGATCACCGCCACCCAGATGATGGAATCCATGGTCAGCAGCCCGACGCCGACGCGGGCCGAGATACTCGACGTGGCCAACGCGGTGCTCGACGGGACCGACGCCGTGATGTTGTCCGAGGAGACCGCCGTCGGCCGCCATCCGGTCAGGGTGGTGGAAGCCATGGCCCGCGTCTGCCTGGGCGCCGAGGCCGAGCCGTCGGAGCAGACCGAGCGCCGGGCGGGAGACGAGCATTTCGAGCGGGTCGACGAGACCATTTCCATGGCGGCCATGTACGTCTCGCAGCACCTGCACGTCGGGGCCCTCGTGGCGCTGACGGAATCGGGCCGGACCCCGCTCTACATGTCGCGCGTGCGTTCCGGGATCCCGATCTATGCCATGACCCGCCACGAACGGACACGGCGGCTGCTGACCCTGTACCGCGGGGTCTACCCGATCCCGTTCGAGGACGAACATGAATCCGACGAGGTGCTGCCGGACGTGGCGAAGGCGTTGGTCGAACGCGGGCTGGTGGGGCGCGAGGCCCTGATCCTGATCACCCGCGGGAAGCTGCGCCACGTGTCGGGCGGCACCAACAGCCTGCACCTGGTGCGTATTGCCGATGTGTTGCCGGCCACGGACCAAGCCGAACATCAGTAGGGCGACACTCGGATTCTCGCAGCGGTTCGCCGGCAAGGGGCGTGCGTGCAGGCGTGACGGGTCTACGTCAAGCGCACGCAACGCCGCCGGCGGGCTGCTGCGAGGCTCCCTGCGGGCGGCTCCGGGTCGGCCCGTATGCGGCGTTGCGCCGCCTTGACAGGGAATGACCCTTCCGGTGTCTGCGCGCCTTGCATACGAGCCGACCCGAAGCCGCCGAGTGCGGTCCTACTAATGTTCGGCTTGGTAATCGCTATAATGTGCCCCTGTCAAGCCCGGGAAAGACGACCTATGCGCCGATCACACTGGATTATGGCACTGACGGTGGGCGGACTCGCCGCCCTGCTCGCGGGTGCCCACCGCGCCGCGGCCGACAGCTTTTCGAGCGAGGCCGTGCAATATCCGCCGGTTTCGCTCAGCGGCGCTTCGCCGGCCCAGGTCAAGGAAATCAAGCGCGGTGCGTACCTGGTCAAGCTGTCCGACTGCCTGGCCTGCCATACCGAACACGGTAACGGCAAGACCGGCAAGCCCTTCTCGGGCGGGCTCCCCATCAAGACGCCGTTCGGCACGATTTACACGACGAACATCACCCCGGACAAGGCGACGGGGCTCGGCAACTGGACGTTCAAGCAGTTTGACGACGCCGTGCGTTACGGCGTGGGATCGAAAGGCTACCTGTTTGCCGCGATGCCCTACAACTACTACAACATCATGACCAAGGCCCAAGTCCACGCGATCTGGGACTACCTGCGCCGCGTGCCGGCCGTCCACAACCCGGACAAGCCGCTGGACATGACCCCGCCCTTCAGCTGGCGCTGGGTCCAATTCGGCTGGCGTTTCATGTTCGTCAAGCCGACGGAAGGCACGTTCAAGTACGATCCCAGGCATTCCGCGGCCTGGAACCGGGGGCGCTTCATCGTCCAGGGACCGGAGCATTGCGGCGCCTGCCACACGCCGCACAACATGCTGGGCGGTGCCGAGAAGCGCTACTTCCTGGGGGGCTCGGATATCAGCGGCATGTGGGCGCCGAACATCACCGGGCTCGCGACGAAGCCGCATGCCGTGAGCACGATTACGCACGTCTTCAGCGATGCCAGGGGACTGGGCGGCGGCAACCTGAAGGGCCCCATGCTCGACGCGATCGCCAACAGCATTCATTACATGAAACCCTCCGACATGCGCGCGGTGGCGGTCTATATCC
>JBJKSR010000116.1:0-7894 GCA_046703965.1 Gammaproteobacteria bacterium
CGCGCTCGACACCGCCGCCGTGCTGGCTCCGCCGGGCGCCGACCGGGCCCGGGTCCTCGAGGCCATTCGCCCGCACGTCCTCGCCCGGGCGCGCTTGATCGGCACTTACCGGAAACCTTGAAGCCCATCCCGCCCCTTGCCTGCCTGACACTGTGCGTGCTGCTGACGGGCGGCACCGCCTGGGCCGCCGCCGCAAAGCAGGACCAACCCGCAAAGCTCGAGAAGCTGCGCCGGGAAATATCGCACCTCAAGGCCCGGGAAGCGCAGGAGCTGCACCGCAAGCACGCCATCCAGGCAGAGCTGGCGGGGCTGGAAAAGAAGATGGCCGCCACGAGCCGCCAACTGAAGCGGTTGTCCGCCCGGGCCGCCCGGCTGGGCAAACGCCAGGCGCAGCTGCAGAAGGAAATCGCCGGCAAGAAAGCCGACGCGGAAGATGCGCGCGGGCAACTGGCCGATGCCCTGCGCGCCGCGTTCGTCCTCGGTCGCGAACCACAGCTCAAGCTTGCCCTGAACGGCGACGACCCCGCAACCATTGCGCGGCAACTCGGCTACTACGGCTACTATTCCCGGGCGCAGGCAGGGCACCTGGCGGCGCTGACCGCCACCCTGCGGCAGTACCAGGCACTGCAGCAACAATTGTCGGCGACGGCCACCGACCTCCAGCAGGCCACGGACGAACGGCAGGCGGCACTGGAGCGGCTCAGGAAGACCCGAAAATCGCGCCAGACGGTGATTGACAGGCTGAGCCGCGACATCGCGCACAACCGCACGCGCACCGAACAACTCCAGCGCGATGCGGCGCGATTGGGAAAACTCATCGATTCGGTAAACCAGGATCTGTCCGACGTGCCTTCCAGGATGCTGGACGACGTCAATTTCGCCAGGCAGCGGGGACGCCTGCAATGGCCGGTCGGCGGCCGGATCCTGAGCCGCTTCGGAGCCCCCCGCGCCGGAGGAGACCTGACGTGGGAGGCGGTTCGCATCGCCGCGCCCGCGGGCACCGACATTCATGCCGTCGCCTACGGGCGCGTGGCGTACGCCGGCTGGCTGCCCTACTACGGCCTGGTGCTGATCATCGACCATGGCGCCGGCTACCTGACCGTCTACGGGCATAACCAGAGCGTGTACAAGCAGGTCGGCGACTGGGTCAAACCGGGCGAGGTGGTTGCCACGGTGGGCGACAGCGGCGGCCAGGACAAGCCCGAGCTGTATTTCCAGATCCGCCACCGCGGCAAGGCGCTCGACCCGTCGCGCTGGTGCGCGCAGGCCTCCCCACCGCTGCATTAGGCGGTCGGCCCGTTCGCGCTAGCGCTGATCGCGAGGGCGGTAGCGCAGGCTCTCCCCCGGGGGGGCACCGCGCCAGACAAATCGTGCCAGGCCCGCGGCCTGCTCGTCGCGCCGCGCGCGCCGCGCCAGCTTGAGCACGTAGAACAGGCGGATCGCCAGCGCATTCAACACGCCGTGGTGCTTGCGCAGGTAATACAGGAAGGAAATGAAGAACTCGCGCTGGTAGGCCGCACCGCGTGGCGTGCTGCCGCCCCCCGCGTGCTCGATCCGCGCCGCGGGCACGACCCACACGCCCCAGCCGGCGCGGCGCATGCGCAGCGCCAGGTCTTCCTCCTCGCAGTACAGGAAGAAGAACGGGTCGAATCCACCGAGGTCGAAGAACGCGTCGCCACGCACGAACAACGTGGCCCCGGTGACCACCTCGGTGCGCAGCGGCGCCGAAGGCGGCACGCGCCGCTCGGGGTAGCGTTCGGGCCGGAACCGGCGCATGAACGCCCGGCCCAGGACCAGCTCGGCCAGGTTGGGCGCCGGGTGGTAGGTACACTGGAAGTGCCCGCCGGTATCGAAGCTGAGCGCGCTGGCCAGCGCCGCCCGGGGATTCCCGTCCATGAAGTTGACGAGAGCGCCCGCGGCATCGTTCAGGAACCGGCAATCGCTGTTCAGGAACAGGTAATAGTCGGCCGAGACGAATTGCAGCCCGAATTGGTGGCCGCCGCCGAAGCCCAGATTCACGCGGCTGTGCACTACCCGCACCCGGGGCTTGCGGTCGAGCGCCGACAGTGCCTCCCGATCCGCCTCGCGCGACCCGTTGTCGACGACGAGCACGGCGTAATCGAGCGCCTCCGGCGTGTGCTCGAGCACCGACTCCACGCAGCGCCGGGTCAAGTCCGCGCCGTTGTAGTTGAGCACAATGATGCCCAGCCGGTGATGCGCCTCGCGCGCCGGGTCGCCCGCGTTCACGCCTGGGGCCAGGGTTCGCCGTTGGCGTGAGCGTCAAGGCTGGCCGCCAGTCCCAGCAGCTCCACCTCGTCGTGCAGGATGACATAGGCCGGAATGGGTTCGACGTACCCGCTCATGCGGCCCTTGGCCTCGAAAGCGTCGCGGAAGCCGGAAACCCGGAACGCCTCCCGGTACCGGGGCACGATACCCCCCGCGACATACACGCCGCCGAAGGCCCCGTAGGACAAGGCCAGGTCGCCCGCCACCGCCCCCAGGAACCGGAAGAACTGGCTCAGGGCCTCGGCGGCAATGGCATCGCCCCCGCCCAGCGCCGCCTTGCCGATCGCGGCGGCATCGGATAACCCCCCATCCTTGCCTTCGATCTCGCCGAGCGCCCGATAGAGGTTCTCGAGCCCCTGTCCCGACACCGCACGCTCAGCCGACACATGCCCGAAACGCCGGCGCAGGCGCTCGATGATCGCCGCCTGGCGCTCGTCGGTCGCCGCCAGGTTCGCGTGGCCGCCCTCGGTGACCAGGACCCGACCGCCCTTGCCGTCGACACCCGGTACGATGCCGCCCACACCCAGGCCGGTACCCGGACCCAGTATCGCCACCGGCGCGTCCGGCTCCGGCCGGTCGCCGCCCGCCTGCTCCAGGTCCGATTGCTGCAACGCGGGAATACCCAGGGCAACGGCCGAAAAATCGTTCACCACCCGGCAGTGCTCCAGGGAGAAACGCTCCGCCAGGCCGGCGGCATCGATGGTCCAGCCGCGGTTGGTCAGCCTGACCTTTCCACCCCGCACCGGTCCGGCGACTGCGAAGGCCGCGGCCTCGGGCCGTTCGCCCCGGCTTTCCAGGTAGGTTTCCACAATGGACTCCAGCGCATCGAATTCCTCGTTGCGCCAGGTCTGCAGGTGAGTCCATTTGGTGCCCTCGTTCACCAGGGCCAGCCGGGTGTTCGTCCCGCCGATGTCGCCGATCAGCCTTTTCATCGCTGCACCGCTCCATGCGCCTTCCGCTGCTCCTCCAACTGCTTCAGGAAGTGCTCGCTCCAATCCAGGATGTCATCCTTGCGCACCGTCCTCATGAGTTCACGCCAGCGCTGGCGGCGCTCTTCGAGCGGCATGGCAAGCGCGGCCGCGATCGCTTCGCTGGTGCTCTCGACGTCGTAGGGGTTGACCAGCAGGGCCGCCTTGAGCTGGCGCGCGGCGCCCGCCAGCTCGGAAAGCACGAGCACGCCGGGATCCTCCGGGTTCTGCGCGGCGACATATTCCTTGGCCACCAGGTTCATGCCGTCGCGCAGCGGCGTGACCAGCCCGACCCGCGCTTCGGAGAAAAACGCCAACAGCGTCGGCCGCCGCACCCGCTGGCTCATGTAGCGGACCGGCATCCAGTCGAAGCGCGCGTGGCCGCCCGTAATCTCTCCCGCCACCTGATCCAGCCGGTGACGCATTTCCTGGTATTCCGGGACTTCCACGCGCGAGGGTTCGGCGATCTGCAGGTACACGATGTCTTCGTGCAACTCGGGGTGTGTATCGAGCAGGTGACGATAGGCGTAAAACCGCTCGATAAGCCCCTTGGAGTAGTCCAGGCGATCGGCGCCGATGATCATTCTCCGCCCGGAGAGGCTCGCCTTCAGCGCCCGCAACTGGCGTGAATTGCGCCCGCGCCGGACCTGGTCGATGATCTCGCCGACGTCCACGCCCACCGGGAAGACTCCGGCCGACGTGTGGCGGCCGTCGATGCTGAAACCGTTCCTGCGGTCGCGGCGCGCGGCCGTGTCGCGCGTGACGGCGTCGAGCATCGTGTAGCGGTCGCTGTCGGTCTGGAATCCCAGCAGGTCATAGGCGCCCAGCCACTCGAGGAACTGGCGATGAATCGGCAGGCAGCGCAGGATCTCCAGCGACGGGAACGGGGTATGCAGGAAAAACCCTATGGCGCCCTTGAACCCCCGTGCGCGCACTTCCGCCGCGATCGGCACCAGGTGGTAATCGTGCACCCAGAGCATGTCGTTCGGCTGCATCAGGCGCATCAACTGGTCGGCAAACCAGGCGTTGGTGCGCCGGTAGGCCTGCTCGTACCGCCGCCGGTAGGACACCAGCGCCAGACGGTCGTGCAACAGGGGCCAGAGAACGCGGTTGGAGAATCCTTGGTAATACTCTGAATGGTCCGCCGAACTCAGGGCGGTGGTCACGTATTCGACGTTGCCGTGACGGCGGTGGTTGAGCCGCTTGGGACGGCCCGCGACGACGCGTCCATTCCAGCCGAACCAGAGTCCGCCGCGGGCTTCCAGGGCCGAATTGACGGCGACGGCCAGTCCGCCGGAGGCGGGGCGCCCCGCCCGGGGGACCGCCACGCGGTTGGAAATGACGACCAGGCGCGATGCGGGCTTGCTCATAGGCTCTTCTCCAAGGCTTCGGACAACCAGGAACGCACGCTCGAAGGCGCAGGCAGCCTCCAGGGCGCGAGGCTTTCACCTTCGCCCACCTTGATTGCCGCGCCGCCGGCCCGCAATGCGGCCGCGAATCCGGCCTCGTCGGTTACGTCGTCGCCCAGCATCAACGGCAGCCGGCCGGCGAAGGGTGGCGTGCTCAGGAACGTCTCGAGGGCGGCGCCTTTGTCGGCGCCCGCGGGCCGGATTTCGCATACGCTCTTGCCCGCGATCACCTCGAGCGCGCCCGCAGAGGCTCGTGCAAAATCCTCGAGCGCGGCGCGCACCGGGAGGCCCGCTTCGGGCACGGCACGGTAATGCACGGCCAGCGTGGCGCCCTTGTCCTCGACGACAAGGCCCGGCCAGGCCTTCGTCAGTTCGTGCACGCGGCGGCGGACGGCCTCGAGCGCCGGCTCGTGGCGCTCCCTGGGAAGCTGATCCGGCGCGAACCGCCACTGCGCGCCGTGCTGCCCGGCTGCCGGGAAAGCCATGCCCAGGTGGCGGTCGAGGTTGCACAGCGACCGCCCCGTGACCAGGGCGAGCGCACCGGAGAACCGGCTGGAGAGCGCCTGCAGCAGTGCCGGGAGCCGGGATGGGACCACGATCGCTTCCGGAGTCGATGCCAATTCCACCAGTGTGCCGTCGAAGTCGAGGAAAAGCGCCCACCGGCCGGCATCGCCGGCCACGGACAGCAACGGCGGAGGGGCGACCAATTGCGGCGATGACACGGGCGAAAACGAATCATGCATTCAAACGAATGTAGCACACCCGCCTGAGACGCCATCACGGAATCACGCGCCCGGCGCCGACACTGCAAGCCGCGCAACTTGCAGGCAGCGGAGTGTACGTATCAGTACATGAGCAGCGCAGCGAGCCCTGCAACAAAGTGCTCGCGCAACTGAGGGCCTCTCAGTGGCGGAAGTGGCGTTCGTGGGTGAACAGCATTGCCACCCCATGCTCATTCGCCGCCGCGATCACCTCGCCGTCCCGCCGCGAGCCGCCGGGCTGAACGATCGCCCGGATGCCCATCGTCGCGGCCTCGACACCATTGTCCCGGAAAGGAAAGAAGGCGTCGCTGGCAAGCACCGCGCCGGCCGGATCGTGGCCGCCTTCACGGGCCTTCATTCCGGCGATGCGCACCGCCAGCACGCGGCTCATCTGACCGGCGCCTATGCCGATCGTGGCCGTTTGCGTGGCGAGCACGATGGCGTTGGAACGCACGGCCTGGACGGCCCGCCAGGCGAAGTCGAGCGCCTTGCGCTCACCCTCGTCGGGCGCGCGTTGCGTGACAACTTCGGTATTCGCCGGCAAGGAACGCACGGGATCGGCATCCTGCAGAAGCAGACCGCCGGTCAGCTGCCGCAACTCGCGGATCTCCCGGCGCTCGCCGAGATCGCCGCAGGACAGCACCCGGACGTTGGGCTTGGCGGCCAGGACCACGAGTGCGCCGTCGCTCACGTCGGGCGCGATGATCACTTCCACGAACTGGTTGGCGATGATGGCACTGGCAGCCTGTTCGTCGAGCGGCCGGTTGAAGGCGATAATGCCGCCGAAGGCCGAGGTCGAATCGCACGCGAACGCCCGCTCGTAGGCCTCGCGCAGGGTCGGCGCCGTAGCGATGCCGCAGGGATTGAGGTGCTTGACGATCACGCAGGCAGGCGCCTCGAAGCCCGCCGCGGCATGCAGGGCCGCCTCCGTATCTGCCAGGTTGTTGAACGACAGCGCCTTGCCCATGTGCTGCCTGGCGTCTACCACGGTTCCGGCGCCCGCACCCGGCTCGCGGTAGAGAGCGGCGCGCTGGTGCGGGTTTTCCCCGTAGCGCAGTTCGCTGACCCGGTTGAAGCGCGGTGCGTACAGGGCCGGGAATGCCTCTTCGCGGCCATTCCCGAACCAGCGCTCGATCGCCGCGTCGTAAGCCGCCGTGCGGGCAAAGGCCTTGGCGGCCAGGCGGCGGCGCAGCTCCATGCCCGGCCCGCCCTGCTCGCGGATGGCCGTGGCAACCTTGGCGTAGTCCGCCGGATCCACCACGACGGTTACCGCGGCGAAGTTCTTCGCGGCGGCGCGAATCATGGCCGGGCCGTCGATGTCGATCTGTTCGATGGCTTCGGCCTCGGTTGCATCGGGTCTCGCGATCGTTTCCTCGAACCGATAGAGGTTCGCCGCCACGAGATCGATAGGTTCGATGCCGTGACGCTCCATCTCGCCTTCGTCCTGCCCGCGCCTGGCCAGGATGCCGCCGTGGACGAGCGGATGCAGTGTCTTGACCCGCCCGTTCATCATCTCGCCGACTCCCGTGACTTCGGCGACGTCGCGCACGGTCACCCCGGCCTCGCGCAGCACGCGCGCGCTGCCGCCGGTGGAAACCAGCTCCACGCCGGCCGCGCTCAGGGCACGGGCAAAATCCACGAGCCCGGTCTTGTCGGACACCGAGAGCAGGGCGCGGCGCACGCGAAATACGGATGACATGCTGGAAGATCCCCCGGAAACCCGCAAATTATACGGGCCGGCCGACCGGTGCGCAGACCGCCGGGCCGGCGCCGCGGCGGTCGCCTCAGATCAGCCCGTGGCGGACCAGCTTGCGACGCAGCGTGGAGCGGTGAATGCCGAGCAGTTCGGCGGCAAGGCTGATATTGCCGTTCGTGTAGCGAAGGACCTGCTCGAAAAGCGGCACCTCGACTTCCGAAATCACCAGTTCGTAGAGTCCGCCGGGCACTTCGTCCCCCAGTTGCTCCAGATAGCCCTGCAGATGATCGCACAGGCAGGCCCTCAGGGTCTGCCGCTCCGAAGCCGGAGATTCCTTGGCTGGCAACTGCACCTCCTGCGGCCGTGCCCCTCCCTCGAACATCAAGTTGTACTCCTTGGTGTGATTGTTACAACCCGAAACCCATCTATGACCCCTGGCACCACACCGAGTGACCCCGGTGCTCGCACAGGACAAGGCTGAATCCTACGGCGCTTGCCCCCGGGTCTGCAAGACTGACGTGGAACATTAACCGTTTGCCTGCACCGAGCGGGGATTTTCCATTCGCGCCGTATTGTCGCGGTAAAAGAATGCGCGCGCCTACGGCCTGTCCATACCGGTCGGTCAGGGTAACCTTGATCAGTGGCAGGGGCTGGGCATGATCGGCGTGATTGCGCAGAGCCCCGTCGAGGATCAGCGTATTCGGCTGGCCCGGCGCCTGATCCAGCCTCGCTCCGAGAATCGAGTAACGACCTAGAACCGGCCCCGGTTGGGTG
>JBJKSR010000117.1:0-4812 GCA_046703965.1 Gammaproteobacteria bacterium
GCCCCACGCTGGCCAGGTCGAGGGTCCGCGGCACCCCGGCCGTGCCTGGAACGGGACTGCTCGCCGGCGCAGGCGACGCGGCGAGATCCGGCTTTCGGGCCAACGGCAGGCGATGATACGTGGCGCATCCGCCGACCGCGACGAGCGCCGCCCCGGCCAGCAGCCACCCCGGCATTTTCCTCGACACTGCCACGCTCCGATTCCTCTCCGACCCCGCGCGTACTCACCCGCGCTTGCAAAAAGCGGCATGGAAGCCCACGCCGCGCATCATAAAACGACGCCCTGGCGATGCATTCATCCGACGACTCGGGACGGGCGCGGCGGCGCGCGCGGTCGAGCCGGGAGGACCGCCAGGGTGACGAACTGTTGCGTGGAGGCCGCAATCCACGCACATCCCGAGACGATAGTCGAAAACCCCCGGCAATTTCATTAACACTCTGTAATTCGGTGGCGACAGCCGCGCCCCGACAGTGCCGGCGGGGGGAGAACGAGGCCGGCGCGCCGGTCAAAGGTGGATATGAAGCTGCGGGCCGGGTAGTGTATCCGGACGAGGTTGCGACACGTGGACATGCGGATTCTTATTGTGGAGGACGACGGGGACCTGGCGGGGGAGCTGGCGGCGCAGCTCGAGCGTGCGGGATACGAACGCCCGGAGGTGGCCGGGAGCGTGGCCTCGGCGCGCGAGCAATGCAGCGGCCACTGCCCGGACATCGCGATCCTGGACCGGCTGCTGCCGGACGGCGACGGCCTGGACTTCATTCCCTGGCTGCGTTCGCACTGCCGCGACACCCGCGTTCTGGTGCTTTCCGCGCTGGCGGAGCTGGAAGCCCGGGTCGGCGGGCTCAATGCGGGCGCCGACGACTACCTGGGCAAGCCCTACGCGGAAACGGAGATGCTGGCCCGGATCGCCGCCCTCGCCCGGCGCCGCGATCCCCCCGGCGCGGAACTGCGCTGCGGCGACCTCTCGATCGACCGCCTGGAACGTACCGCCCGACTCGGCGAGCACTGGCTTCGGCTGAACCCGCGCGAGTTCAGTTTGCTCGAGTACTTTACCCTGCATGCCGGCGAAACGCTGACGCGCACCATGATCCTGCGCAACGTCTGGGGCTACGATTTCGACCCGGGCACCAACGTCATCGACGTCCACGTCAGCCGCCTGCGCGGCAAGCTCGGCGAGCATGGCGGCGCCGGGATGCTGGTGACCGAACGGGGTGCCGGTTATCGCCTGGTCGCCGGCGACAGCCGGTGAAGCGGCTGTTCCGTTCCGCGCTGAGCACGACGGCGTTCCGCACCGCAGCGCTTTCGGCCCTGATCTACGCGGTGCTTACCGGTCTCCTGATCGCCGCCGTCTACCCCCTGGTGGCGGAACAGATCAACGCGCAGATATCCTCGGGCATCGGTGCCGAATCGACGGCGCTCGCCTCGCTCTACGACGTACGCGGGATGGACACGCTGGCGACCGTGATCCACACCCGCAGCAATGCCGTGCTGAACGAATACAACGACGCGGACGCGGACGACCCCGGCCGCCGCTACTACGCGCTGGTCGACAAGGAAGGGCACGTCCTGGCCGGAGACCTGCAGCACTGGCCCAACGGCCTGCCCGGCCACGGCTGGGCGAAGTTTCATTTCCAACGGCATACCGTGCGCGCCCTCATTACCCGTCTCCCCAACGGGGGCAGGTTGCTGGTCGGGCAATCGCTGTCCATTTCCGATGCGGTCGGGCAG
Organism: Gammaproteobacteria bacterium; assembly: GCA_046703965.1. Classification (GTDB taxonomy): domain Bacteria; phylum Pseudomonadota; class Gammaproteobacteria; order JAKDMP01; family JAKDMP01; genus JBAUSV01. The sequence continues at coordinate 1,729 of JBJKSR010000117.1, forward strand.
CATGCCCTGCTTCTGGTCGTTGCGGGCGGACTCCTCGCCCTGCTTTCCGGATTGGCCGGCGGGGTCTTCGTCGGGGCGCGCGTGATGCGCCGCATACAACGCGCCGGCGCCACGGCGGCGCGCATCGAACAGGGTCACCTGGAGGAACGCCTCGCCACGGGTGGGCCCGGCGAGCACGACTCGCTGGCGCGCGCCTTCAACGCCATGCTCGAGCGGATCGAGGCTACGGTGCTGAGCCTGCGTGACCTCTCCGCCCGCACGGCGCATGAAATCCGGCATCCCCTCACGCGCATGGAACAGGCGCTGACACAGGCAAGAAACGCCGCCACGCTCGACGAGGCCCGGGCCGCCATCGAGAGCGCCCGCGACCAGATCGGCGAGCTGGCCAGGCGAACCGACGGCGTGCTGCGCCTCGCCCGCCTGGAAAGCGACCGCGAAAGGCGCCGGTTCTTCGGCGAATTCGACCTGTCGAAACTGATCTCGGACGTGACCGACCTGTATGCCCCGACGGCCGAGGAACGCCGCCTGCCGCTGCAGGTCACTGCCGCGCCCGGACTGCGCGTGCTCGGCGACAAGCAGCTGCTGGCCCAGGCCCTGGCCAATCTCCTCGACAACGCCATCCGCTACGCGCGCCCCGATTCCGGCATCGAGATCACGGCCCTCGAAGAGGGCGGCGGCGTCACGCTGAAAGTATCCAACGCCGCCTCCGGCGAGCCTCGCACGCTCGATCGATCGGGCAACGGCCTGGGGCTGCCGATCGCGCGCGCCATCGCGCAACTTCACCACGGCCGGCTCGAGATCGACTCCACGGCCGGCTCGTTCACCGCGCGTCTGATTCTTCCGCGAACGGATTGACGTCGCTCAGTTCGTTGCGCGTCGACCGGTAACGCTGCCCGACAGCGTAGAATGTATCCAATCCAGTGCCCATTTTCGGAGGAACGCAGGGACGGCGCATGAGGATGCGCCGGCAGAGTTGGTTTGCTGGAAAGATTGCTTGCTACACCGCTGCTGTTATGTTGCGCGGCCGCCGCAGCGGCGGTGCCACCGAGCGTAGGCGTCGGGCAGGCCCGCGGACCCGTCGCCATAGACGTCCTCCCGCACGGCGGCCCATGGAAGCAGGCGGGCCGCATCGACAACCTGGTCCAGCAGCAACCCGATCCCGGCGCACCGACGCCGTTTACGACGCACGTGCTGCTGCTGCGCACGCAAAGCACTCTTTATATAGCGATCCAGGCCACCGACCCGCACCCCTCGCGGATAAATCTCCATGCCCTGACCCGCGATGCCTACCAGGGCCACGATGATCATGTCACGATCGTAATCGATCCCCGCCACCGGGGCCGTCAGGCGTTCGTGTTCCAGGTCAATGCCCGCGGCGTCAGGCGCGACGGGCTGATTTCCCCGGCCAGTTCCTATCCTTCCTGGAACTGGAACGGCATCTGGGACGCCCATGCCTGGCGGACCGCCAAGGGCTGGACGGCCATTTTGGAAATACCCGCTGCGACCCTGCGCTTCAATCCGGCGCTCGGCAACTGGGGATTCAACGTCGCCCGCTACGTGCCCCGCGACCAGCTCACGCTCACCTGGGCGGGGCATACGCTGAACAGCTCGGTGTACGACCTGCAGCGGGAAGGTACGCTTTCCGGGATGAACGGATTTCAATCGGGGCTCGGTCTGCGCGCAACTCCCTATGTCCTGGCGTCGGGAAGCGATACCGGCGAACGCTTCGGGCACAAGGCGGGAGCTACCGTGACCGCCGCCCTGACGCCCGGCCTAACGGGCGCATTGACCGTGCGCCCCGATTTCGCCCAGGCCGAGGCCGAAAACCAGAAAATCAACCTCAGTCCTTACCCCCAGTTCCTGCCCGAGCACCGGCGGTTCTTCCTCGAAGGCTCGAACCTGTTCACCTTTGCCGCGGGACTCGGTCACCATTTCATTCCTTTCTACTCGCGGCGCATCGGGCTGGTCGACGGCAACGTCATTCCCATCGATGCCGGCGCCAAGACGGTGGGCCAGGCGGGACCGGTGTCGGTCGGGGCCCTGGACGTGCAAACCGCCGCCTCCGCCGGCATCGGCTCGCAGAACCTGTTCGCCGGACGCGCCGCCTGGGACGTGGGCGAAGGCCTGACAGTCGGCACGATCGTCACTCACGGCAATCCCACCGGGCAAACGCAGAACACGCTCTACGGCGCCGATGCCGTATGGCAGACATCGAGCTTCGCCGGCGACAAGAATTTCAAGGCCTCGGCCTGGGGCGCGCGCTCGCGCGGCGGCAATCTGCCGGGCAACGCCAGCGGCTGGGGCGCACGCGTCTCCTACCCCAACGACCTGTGGGGATGGGGCCTGGAGTACGAAGTGTACGGCGATGCGTTCGACCCCGCACTGGGCTTCCTGCCCCGACCCGGCACGCGGCAGTCGCACGCCTGGCTGAAGTACCAGCCGCGCCCGGCCGCGAACGGCCCCTTCGGGTGGGCGCGCCAGTTCTTTTACCAGGTCTACCTTCACTACGACACCGACATCTCCAACCGGCTGGTGGACTGGCGGGCGTACATGGTTCCGTTCGATGTCAATACCACTTCGGGAGCGCATTACGAAATCGACGTCGGCCCGCATTTCCAGCGCCTGAATGCGCCGTTCAACGTGGCCGACAACGTCTACATCCCCGCCGGCGACTACCGTTACAACCGCTACACGCTGCAAGCGGATTCGCCGGGAAGCAACCAGTGGCGGGTCGGCGGCCGCGCCGGCTTCGGCACCTTCTATAACGGCCGGCTGAAAAATGCCTCGGGCTACGTGTCCTATGCAACGCGCGGCGGGCACTGGCGGTTCAAGGCGCAGGCCGAGGACGACTTCGGTTCGCTGCCGGCCGGGAATTTCGTCGTGCGGCTCTACGGTCTTCGCGTCATCTGGGCCGGCAGTCCCGACGTCACGCTCTCCAACCTCGCCCAATACGACACCGTCTCGCACCTGGTGGCGCTGAAGAGCATCTTCCGCTGGATCTTGCGGCCAGGGTGAGATTTCTAAGTCCTACTGGTCAACGACCTAACGGTACTTACCAACCAATATACCCCGCGCCGGCTTACG
>JBJKSR010000118.1:0-2824 GCA_046703965.1 Gammaproteobacteria bacterium
GGTCAGCACCATCAGGGCCAGGGCGACGAGGCCGCTTTCGGCGAGCGGCGGGGTCCCGACCATGACCACGAGGGCCACCCAGACCAGGGCGAGGCCGACGATGTTGGCACCGGCGGCCACGTGTGAGACGCGGCGATACGGACCCACCGCGTAATGGCTCAGAGCGTGCGCTAAGGGATTGAAGCCGGTCGGCAGCACGTGCAGCGCGATGACCGCGCCGAAATAGATCAGAATGGCGAGCGCTGCGAGCGCCGGAACGATGGCCATCGGGCTGCCCTGTCTGCTGAGGTTTCTCCGCGGCGCCGCAAGCGGCCGCGCCGTGGTGCCGTGAGCCTAGCACATGCCGCCCGCGACCTTGGCGCCTGGGCGAGACGAGCGACAATGTTTCGGCTTGCCGACGTCTTGGCAAGCGTGGGCCTTGAGTCAGTAGACAGCGGTCAGCCCCGGCGCGACGATATCCTGCCACGCCCGCAGCAATATCTGGATACCCGGGGAGGATATCCTGCCGGTCGCCGCGGGTGGCTCCGCACCCAACTGCCATTCCTTAGGTGACTTGCGAACCCGTTGAACCGGCTGGGCCACGGCGCTACACTGCGAGCCACGCACGCGTATCAGATTATCGAGTTCTGCCTAATACTTGTTAGGCTGACAAGTAGGGGTTGACAGCACCAGTGACCAAGCGCAACAAGGGCGGAGGCAACACCGAACACGCTCAAGTGACGCGTGTCGTTCGTGATGTCATTGCTGCTCGCGTGCGGATCCTGGCCGCCGAAGGCCGAACACAGCGCCGAAGGAACCGTCGTGATGCCCGTCGTGCGGCCTTCAATCGACGAATTCGCCAGCAATGGGGCAGGGCTCTCGATTCCCTCGATGAGCTGATCGCGGTTTCCGCCGAGTCAGGCGATCTCGTCGCCCGAGAGCATTCGAACCGTACCCACCTCTTTGCGGCACAAGAGTTGCTCAGGCAACGAGCCTGTCAGGTCGCGTGGGAAGTCCACATTCTGTGCACCGCGGGTTACGCAGACGGCGCATATGCTCGATGGCGAACGCTTCATGAGATTGCCGTCGTCATGGAGTTCCTGCGGCGATTCGGCGAGTCCGCTGCGGAACGCTACCTTCAGCACGTCCACGTGAAGAACCGCAAGGTTCTGCGCGAGTACGAAGAATGTCAGCGCGAACTCCGCTATCCCCCACTAACGGGCGATGAGGTTGGGCAGAGCGAAGTGAAGAAGAAGGAAGTGATCGCAAAGTATGGCGGCGACTTCGGGAACGAGTACGGCTGGGCGGCCACACACTGCAAGGTAGCAAACCCAACGTTCTTTCACGTCAGGCAAGCGGCCGGTTACTCCTTCTGGAAGGCCCACTACGGCATGGCCAGTCACGCTGTGCACGCCGGTCCACATGGCGTCTTGTTCCGCCTTGGCCACCCACGGGGTGCCCGGGCAGCCCCCTTGTCTGGGCCGTCGCTCATGGGACTGTGCGATCCTCTGGACGCCACTGCAATCAGTCTTACGCACGCAACGTTCGCCTTCATTCAGTCGGTTCGACGCGTCGATCGTGAGTCACTCGAGAGTGATGTCGAGTACACCGCAAGAATCAAGTACATTAGCACACTGGCGAAGCGTGTGACTCAGCTGGCCTCCCGAGCTCACGATCGCGTCGAGCGACTCTACGGGACGAAACACGGGCAGCCTAACCCGCGGCTGCACCCGACGGCCGCGCGGTAACACATGGTCGCGCGGCCGCGGGTGAGCCGCAACGTTGATATGACTTCGGTTGTCAACGCGAGCTGGACCTCCGGCCGAAGCGCCATCGTACGAGCGCTGTTGCCTTTCGGAAGTACCCCGGGTCGGCGCCGAGGCGGGGCCAGTCACATCGACGGTTGATCCTGCTGAGATCCGTGGGTTGGGTACCACCTGACTGGGATCCGTCAACGCGCCTGCCTCGATCTAGGCACGAGGGTCGGCCGAGACCGCCTCTTAACGTCGTCGAGGGTTGCGCGGATAACCGGGGCCGCACCTCGACGCCAGCCCGAGAGCACGCCGGCCGCTACGCGGCGGTCGGCACCTGCTTCGCAATCGCCCACATGAAGGCGACGAGTTCACGCGCAATGGCGGTGACAGCGACGTTGGGATGCTTGCCGCGGGCGACGAGCCGCCGGAAGCGCTTGCAGAGCCGGACCTGGGCCTTCCACCCGATGTCCTGGATCGGTTTGGGGAGCGCGTCGATCCGGCGTTGGATATGTTCGGAGACCTTGGCGGGGTGGCGATAGGCCCAGGCCCCTTCGATCAGCGCGCGTCGCGCGCGCCCGTTGCCGGTCTTCGTGATACTCCCTTGGCGGCGCGTCGATCCACTGGAGTGTTCGGAAGGGGCCAAGCCGACGAACGCGGCGAGTTGGCGTGGATTGTCGAACCGTGTGAGGTCGCCGAGCTCCGCGACGACGGTGATCGCGACGAGCCACTGCACGCCGCGCAGGGCCTGGAGGGCTTGCACGACGGGATAGAGGCGCCAGGCCGGCGCCCGCTCGAGGAGTTCGGCCTCGAGACGATGCAGCCGATCGACTTGCTCATCGACCGCCCGGAGCGCCTCCTGGAAGACGATCTGCTGGGTCGGGGTCGGACAGACGACCTTCGCGAGATACCGACGGTGGGCCTCGGTCCAGTCGGCGCGGCCGACGTAGTGGCGCCCGAGCCGCAGCAGGAAGGCCTTCAATCGGAGTTTGGCGTTCTTCATCGTGAGCCGCGCGGCGTCCCGGGCCCGACAGAGATCGCGGCTCGCTTCATCCTCGACGGTCGGCACGTACACGGCCGTCAGGTCGCCCCAG
>JBJKSR010000119.1:0-8768 GCA_046703965.1 Gammaproteobacteria bacterium
TGCCGGGCTTTTCCACTTCTTACCGACAGCAGCCACAGGTGAGAAGCCACCGGCGGCTTGTCGACCTGGTAATCGTCGTCCCGGATCACGAACAGATCGTGATGCGTCCGGCGGTCCTTCTTGCTGATCGGCGAATCGTCCGGGGTAACGTAAGCGATCGTCCGGCCGTCCGGGCTCCAGGAAAACTGCTGCACGCCATTGTCCGCGTCGCTCAGTTCTTCCGGCGTCCCGCCCGCCGCCGGCACCGTGTAGATCTGGGGCTTCTGTTTGCCTACCGTTGCGATAAAGGCCAGCGTCTTCCCGTCGGGCGACCAGCGCGGCATCTTCAAGTCGCGCAAGCCGCGTACCAGCGCCCGCACATTGCCGCCCGAGGTATCCATCACCCGCAGCGTCACCGCCTTGCGGTCGTGCACGAAGTCCGACCGAACCGTCAGGAACGCGATCCGCCCGCCGTCCGGCGAGAACCGCGGCGACTCGATGCGGACCAGAGAGCGAAAGTCCTTGAGCTGGATCGGCGTCCCGGCGGCCATGGCGGCCAACGGCAGGACGGCAAGCGAAACGGCGACGAGGCAGGAAAAACCGGGACGGTACTTCATGGCATTCTCCCGTGGAAAAGCGGGCCAGGATCCGGCACGCGGACCGGCAGGGCGTCCCATGCCAGCGTCGGGCCTTACGGCCGGAACGCTGCAATGGCGCCGGCCGGCATGCTTTCCGGGTCACGCGCACCATAGCACCAAAGGGGCAGGCGCTGCAGCGCAAAGGCCTGCACCGGTGGCGCCCGGGGATCGCACTGTCGCCGCACTCGGTTGCCTTGACTGCCGCCGCGGGCGACGGCGTCCGTCAGTCTCCTCGCGCGGATCCCTGGTGCGCCAGGGGATAGTCGATGGCCGCGCGCGCGGCGGCGACCTGCGCCGCGTTGCATTGCCCGGCCGTGGCGCGCGGGCTGTCGGGGTAGACCTCGGTCGTGGTGCGGTAGCGGGCCCCCGTGATGCCCGCGCAGAGGCCCAATTCACGAAGCGCGTAGTTGATGACGCCCGTCGCCGCCACGGGCGTTCCGATGATCTCGCCCTTGTCGTCGGCGGGGGCGATGTGGGTGACCTCCGCCACGGCCCGGATGATCGCCTGCTGGAATTCGGGCTGCGGGTCCCCGGTGTCACCCACGACGTAAAAGCCGTCGGGGATGGTGCCCGGCTCGAACTCTACGCCGTCACGCGCTGCCAGTGCCGGGCGGAACTCGGACTCGTCCGTGTCGGTGGTCTCATGCAGGTCGATATGCACGACGAAGCGGTCCCGGAGCGGGTCGACCAAGGCCATCAACGCAGCCGCTTCCGGGGCGGGGCTGTCGGCGCGGAACGATCGATTCGGGTCCAGTGCCAACGGGTTCCAGCGGTGGATCCGCTCGTAGCCCCAGGGGCTCACGCAGGGCACGATCATCAGGTTGGCACGGCCCGCGTAGTCCGCCGCATGCCGTTCGGCGAACAGCAGCGCCCCGTGCACGCCGCTGGTTTCGTAGCCATGCACCCCGCCCGTTACCAGCGCGCAGGGCAACCCGTCGTCCCAAGCGCGGCTCTTGAGGGCGAACAGCGGATAAACGTCGGGCTCATAGTCGAGCCGGCCGTACTGCTCCACGTCAAAGCGCCCGCGCAGGGCGTCGACGCGATCCAGCACGTCTTCCGCGTAACTGCGTTGGAGTTGCCGGCGGGACCGCCACTCGGCGACCTCCGCCTCACCCCAGGGCTGTCCGGGCGTGCCGATCGGATAAGGTGCGGGGCTGTTCATGACGCGGCTCGCCTTACCGGTGATTCGAACGACTGCACTCTAACATCGGTTCGGGACCCAACCTTCGCAGAACCGGACGCGAGCCATCCAGACGAAATCCCGACCGGACCTGTTCGAATATGGATCAGGATGGGATATGGTTCGACATGGGAATCGGGGATTCCGACAGGCAGGAACCAATCCACATGACCCCAATGCGCGCCGCGCTTCAGCCATCCCAACCCCCTCGCGTGCCGCTGCGCTACGCGATGGCGGTGTTCGCCGGCAATGGCCTGGAGTTCTACGACTTCCTGACCTACGCCTTCTTCGCGGTCTACATCGGCAAGACCTTCTTCCCGTCCGCGCACGCGGGCATTTCCCTGCTCGCCTCGCTCGCCACCTTCGGCGTCGGCTTCGTGACCCGGCCCCTCGGGGCGCTGTTCTTCGGGCCCCTGAGCGATCGCATCGGACGCAAGCCCGTCATGCTCATCACGTTCCCGTTGATGGGAATCGGCATCGCCGGGCTGTGCCTGACGCCGTCCCACGCCCGGATCGGCATCGCGGCCCCGATCCTGGCCCTGTCGTTCCGCCTGATCCAGGGCTTCGCCCTCGGCGGCGAGGTCGGCCCGTCCACGGCCTACATGGTGGAGGCTGCCCCGCCCGGTCGCCGCGGCCTCTACGGCGCGATGCAGGCGTTCACGGTGGACACCTCGACCACGGTCGCCGGCATCGTGGGGCTGATCCTCGCCCTCAGCCTGTCCGCCTCCCACCTGCAGGCCTGGGGCTGGCGCGTGGCGATGGGCCTCGGCATCGTGATCATCCCGTTCGGGCTGTGGATCCGATATCGCCTGCCGGAAACACTGAGCGAAAAGGACGACATCGCCCCCGGCCCCGGCGTCCTGCCGGACGCGCTGCCGTTCCGCCGGCGCCTCGCCTCGCAGTGGCGCATCATCGCGCTCGGGCTGATGCTGATCGGCGGCCTGACCGTCGGCGGCTTCACCACCAGCTACATGGCGACCTACACGCTCGCCGACCTGCACCTCTCGAGCGTTATCGCCTACGGCTCGGTCATCGTCACCGGCGCGGTCAGCATGCTGGGAGACGTCACCGGCGGTTGGCTGTGCGACCGCTTCGGCCGGAAACCGGTGTCGATCGTTCCGCTGCTTTTGCTCGCGATCCTCGCCCTGCCTGCCTTCTGGGCGATGGATCACTACCGCGTCGTGGCGGTGCTGTACTGCGCCGTCGCGCTGATGACGCTCCTGTTCTGCATCGGCGCGGCGCCGTCCTTCACCATGATCACCGAACAGCTCCCCATGCACGTGCGTGCCGGCGGCTTCTCGATCATCTACGCCTTCGCCATCTCCATCCTGGGCGGTTCGACCCAGTTCATCGAGACGTGGCTGATCCGCATCACGGGGAGCAACCTCGCCCCGGCCTGGTACTGGATCGGCGCCTCCCTGCTGAGCGTGCTGGCCGCGTCATTGATGCGGGAGTCTGCCCCGGTCAAGCTGGGGCGGCAAGAAACCGTGCCGCCGGAGCCGGAAACGGACCTTGCCCATCCCCGGGCGGACAGCACATGAAGCACGGGCGACAACGGGGCACGAGCGCAATAGCGCACTCCCGGAATCCTGATCCTGCTGCGCCCCCATAACCTTTTATTTGACGCATGGGACCCTATATATAAAGGCAAACGCCCAAGCGGGCCCACTTGACCCGAGGTAACCCCATGAGCGATGCATTGCATATCGTCTGCCCGCACTGCGAGGCGGTCAACCGCATCCCGACCGACCGCCTGGCCGAGGCGCCCCGGTGCGGCAAGTGCCACCAGCCGTTGTTCGACGGCCACCCGGTGGAGTTGAACGCGGCGAGCTTCCAGAAGCACGTCGCGCGCAACGACATTCCCGTACTGGTGGATTTCTGGGCGCCGTGGTGCGGCCCGTGCAGGATGATGGCGCCGCAATTCGTGCAAGCGGCGGGGCAGCTCGAACCGCGAATGCGCCTCGCCAAGGTCGACACCGAGGCCGAGCAGGCGCTGGGCGCCCAATTCGGCATCCGGAGCATCCCCACGCTGGCCCTGTTTCGCGGCGGCCGCGAAGTGGCGCGCCAAGCGGGCGCCATGGGCGGCGCCCAGATCGTGCAGTGGGTCCGCGCCAACGGCGCATAGCCGACCGACGGCGAAAACGTACGAATGACTCGCCGGATTTGAATCCCGGGAGTTCCATCCCGGATTCCCCGGGACCGGGCGGCCAATCCGAGTTCGCCTCCCTGTTTCTCCTTTTGTCTCTCCTTTATATATGCGAACCGCTGCCCGGAACGATGCCGCTTCCTGCCGGCCCGGATCCGTTACCGGCCGGACTGTTCCCTGGCGCCGGGGACCCGCACCCGTAGCGGCATACACGCCGACCGACCGTGCATCGTGCAGGCTCTTGGCCCACTCCGCAGAACACCGGACGCAGACACGCGGCGGGCCTGCGGGCTCCAGGAGAATCGAAATGACCACCCGGTACTCGTCGCCTTCGGCCTGGCCAGCTTCAACATGCTCCTCTGACGGGCGCATCGTCGCGACGCAACCGTCGGCTGCCGTTATCGCCCGGAAGTATTCAGACTTACGGCGGCACGAATGAGCGCTTTAAACGCTTGCTCGTCGACGCTGTCGCCTTCGTGCCAGTCGATGGCGCGCCGGGTATTCCCTTCGAGGCTGGCATTGAAGAGGCGAGAGGGATCGTCAAGGGCAGCGCCCTTGGCGAAGGTCAGCTTGACCTTGTCCCTGTAAGTCTCGCCGGTACAGATAATGCCGGCGTGCTCCCACACCGGGACACCCGCCGGGTTCGACGGCTTGCGCCACTTCACCGTCTCGACCACTTCGCGATCGGCTGCCTTGATCAACGCACGAAGCCGCCCGAGCAATTCGCCCCGCCAGTCGTTCAGCGCCCTGATCCTCTCGTCGACAAGTTGGGAGGGAGGCTTGTCTTTCCGTGGCGTGCCGTTCTTCATACCTGCTCCGTCTCCCGGATTTCAGAGCTGCTCACAGGCGCGCAACCATACGTGACGCCATGTTTGCCTGTTCCCACCACCGCTCCGCGTTGAGCCCCCGGAACAGCAGCCACAGGCAGAATACGACTTCCGCGATGCCGGCGACCAGAAGAAATACGAAGACGCGGCCGGCGAGCGCCGGGGCGAGGAAATCCGTGAAGCTGTTGGCCAGGTAGCACAAACCCTCGATCGCCAGCAGGACTCCTATGATCCGCGGGAAAAAGGTGGAGCGGAAGATCAGGTAGCCGATCGTGATGCAGTAGCCTCCGAAGAACGTGAGCGCGACGGCAAAGCCGAGCGATTGCAGTTCGATGGCCGCGAGGGCCTGGGCCTGCATCACGGGTCCGAGGGCCGGCGCATGCCCGGAAACCAGGATAATCAGCGGCGCCAGATGACCTATCAGGGTGGCGCCTTCGATGGCCGTCCCGACCAGCGTAAAGAACACCACGAGAAGGGCGGCACGCCTGCTTACAATCTTGAGCAGTTCGTAAAAAATGACGGCAAGAAGTACGTTGCACAGCAATGGAACGAGTTCCGCGACGAAGCCAAAGCGAAAAAGCCGGGCATGCGACAGAATATTGTCTGCCGTCGCCGCTGGGTCGCCGGTCACGATCAGACGCTGGCGGACGAAAATCTCGGCGAAGACGCCGCCCACGATGACGATGACGTATAAGAAGCCTGCGGCCCGGGCGTAGGCCTGCGGCGAGAATTCGAAGCTACGCATACCGCCCCCCGGCAGCGATTCGCTGCCCCCCGGTCGTCTCATTATGTCAGAGTCAGCCCCGAAACGGGGCCGTGCGCGAGCGCTGCCGGTGACCTATTATTCGGGCGTGAACGTCGTGTTTTTCATCGCGGGCCTGACCCTGCTCGCACTCGGGGCCGAGCTGCTGGTACGCGGCGCCTCGCGACTGGCCTTGACGTTCGGCATCTCGCCGCTGGTGGTCGGCCTCACGGTCGTGGCGTTCGGCACCGGAGCGCCGGAGCTTGCAGTCTCGCTCCAGTCCGGCCTCGCCGGGCAGGGCGGCATCGCGATCGGCAACGTCATCGGCAGCAACATCTTCAACGTGCTGTTCGTGCTGGGCCTGTCGGCCCTCGTGGTCCCCCTGGCCGTGAGCCCGCAGGTAATCCGCCAGGAGATCCCGGTCATGGTCGGAGCATCCCTGCTGCTGTGGGGGCTCGTGTACGACGGACGACTGGACCGCTGGGAATCGGCCCTGCTGGTCGGGCTGCTCGTCGCGTATACGGTATTCCTCGTCTGGCAAAGCCGGCGCGCCCGGCCCCCGGCCCGCCGGGAATTCGAGGAGGCCCTGCCCCGGCCCGCCGCCTCGGCGTGGGACGGGCACTGGTCCGTCCAGATCCTGCTCGTCGTCGCCGGGCTCGTGCTCCTGGTCTTCGGGGCGCGGTGGCTCGTCCGGGCCTCGGTCGCATTCGCCACCTACCTGGGCGTGAGCAAGCTCATCATCGGCCTGACCATCGTGGCGGTGGGGACCTCGCTGCCCGAGATCGCGACGTCCATAATCGCCGCGGTGCGCGGCGAACGCGACATCGCCGTCGGCAACGTCATCGGCAGCAACATATTCAACATCCTGGGCGTTCTCGGAATGGCGGGCCTCGTCGCGCCCGCGGGGCTCACGGTCGCACCCGGGGTGCTCGGCTTCGGCATGCTCGTCATGCTGGCCGCAGCCATCGCGTGCCTCCCGGTAGCCTTCACGGGCCGCGTAATCGCCCGCTGGGAAGGCGGTCTGTTCCTGTTCTACTTTGCCGCCTACACCGTTTATCTGTTCCTCTACGCCCAGCGTCATCCCTGGCTGGCAACCTTCAGCGTCGCCATCCTCGGGTTCGTATTGCCGCTGACCGCCATCACGCTCGCGGTAACGGCCTGGCGGGAATGGCGCCGTCGGCACTGATCCTCCACGGTGTTGCCGGAGTTTCTCCTTCCTGCCCGTCGACCCAACCGACGACGCCCCATTGAATTGTCGAAGATCTCCCGCCTGCCGGCAGGCGGCGCTAGCCCGCTTTCGTTGCCGCCACCATCCAGGCGACGGGTACGGACCGGTCTCCGATCCTCAGCAGGTTTCGCAACTGGATGTCCAAGCCATTCCCGCGTAGCCGCGTCGTCAGGCGATCAATCATTTCCCGGCTCAAAGCGGCGTTGAGCATGGAAGCCATGCGTCGCGAGTAGTTGCCGAGCTCGTCCGCCATGAGATCGGCCCAGGCGATCAACTCACGCGCGTCGAACGCCTGGATCCGCTGCACCATGCGTACGACGTCGCTGCACAGACGGAACACCAGCCCCGACGCCACAGCCCTTCCCCAGCGCTGAAGAATATGCTTCGTCCTTGTTACGGCCTCCATGAATTTTCCGTATGCCGCTTGAAGTAACGCTCTTCCGCTAATCCCCCGTCGGACACGATGGAAGGCTTCGACGACCTGCCGGAACAATCCGAGCAGGTTGCAATCGCGAACTTCCTCGACCGCTTGCCGGTTGATATGGCATTCCCTGTAAATGCCGCCGTCGCGCACGTGCATGGCCGTCGCCAGCACCCCTTGGGGCCTAAGCAATCGCGCGGCTTCGCAGAGGGCCCCGGGGCCGGCGTATTCAATGCCGAACTGGCTCGTAACCAGGTCGAACGCACCGTCCCGGAAAGGCAAATGGGCGGCATCGCCGGCGATGCAGGAAATTTGCGGTGACCGCCTCTGCACGTCGACCAGGGCGGCGTGGGAATAGTCCATCCCCCAGACCCGAAGATCCACATCGGGCTTCCGAGCCCCGCCGAAGGCGGACGCAAGCCGGGCGACCACGCCATCGCCGCAACCGATATCGAGCACGTGCAGCGTTCCCCGGGCGTTGGCATGGGCCCGGTCGAAGATCCCGGACCAGAACTGTCCCAGCGCCATTTCATGAAGGCCGGAGCGAGTGCCGGCAGGTTGCCGGTTCCGCCAGTAAGCGTCCCAATGGCCTGCAACCCGTGCCGACCCGTCCGTTGTGATCGTCGCTTGAGGGGACATGCCATGACCCTCCTGGTCATTCGGTCGCGACGTGATCCCGCATGACGGTGAAACGCGACCTTCTTCCGAATCCATTCGCCGAGGGCGCGCATTATAACAATGACTACCCGGGGAAGACAGCGGCGACCCGTCTTTTCGAACCGTCCCCACGCAGACGAGCCTGCCGCCATGCGACGCGGCCCGGCCGTCCATAATCCTCTCCGCACCCGCGGCGTGGGGTAAGATGCTTTGTTACGTGGTTCGGGGAGAAGGCCGATGCCGTCCCATATACGCTACCCCCTGTTCGTGATTGCCTGTGCGCTGGGCGCCGCCGCTCTCGTGGCGCCGGGCGCGTCCGCCGCCGCGTCCGAACAGCCGTGGCAGGTCCCGATTGCAAAGAACAGCTCCGAATACGCCCGCCTCGCACGCGAAGCACGGCGGGTCACGATTACCCGCGACAACTGGGGAATCGCACACGTCCAGGGCAAGACCGACGCCGACGCGGTCTTCGGCGATATCTACGCCCAGTGCGAAGACGACTTCCATCGCGTCCGCCGCAACTACCTGCTGGCGCTGGGCTGGAACGCGCAGTTCAAGGGCAAGTCGAGGATCTGGCAGGATCTGCGCGAGCGGCTCTTTATCGACCCGGTGGTGCTGAGGAAGGATTACGCCAAGAGCCCCGCCTGGCTGAAGAAGCTCATGGTCGCCTGGGCCGACGGCATGAACTGGTACCTCGCCACGCATCCCGGCGTCCACACGCCGGTCATCAAGCGCTACCTGCCATGGATGGCGCTGTCCTTCACCGAGGGCAGCATCGGCGGCGACATCACCCGTGTGAAGCTCTCCAAACTCGCGGCGTTCTACGGCGCCAACCACGCCACCACGGTGGCACTCGCCGACAACACGCCGCCCAGCTGGCACGACATGCTGGGCTCCAACGGCATCGCGATCGCGCCCAAGCTGTCCGTGGATCATCATGCCCTGCTGCT
>JBJKSR010000120.1:0-3511 GCA_046703965.1 Gammaproteobacteria bacterium
GTATCCCCCTACCGGGAAGCACGATCGCGTTTTCCCGGTAGGGGGATACGGTCGCTACGGTGCCTCCGGTCTTCATGCGTTTTGTCCCGGGTTGTCGTCAGTCCGAGTCACTGCAACTGGTGTCGGATCGCCGGGACGCGGAAGTCCCGGCAAACCTATTCGATCCTTTCTCTTTGCGGTCTTTGCGCCTTCGCGAGAAAATCTTCTTGCCGCAGCCGCTATCGACCCCGGTCAATGCGCGGATTCGGTTTCGACCTCGACCGCGACGCCGCCGATGCCGACCTTCGACCGGTCGTAGAGGATCGGACGGTCCGGCGCCATCGGGCCTTCGAGCTTCGGTCCGCGCAGGCTGACCATGAAGGCCTTGAGCGGGTGCCTGAACGCATCGTCGGCGGCTGTGCCTTCATAGCCGCAGTGCGCCATGCAGTTGTCGCACTTGGGGTTGCGCCCGGTTCCATAATGGTCCCAGGGCGTGGTTTCCATCAGCTCCCGGAACGACTCGGCGTAGCCGGCGTCGTCCATCAGATAGCAGGGTTTCTGCCAGCCGAAGATGTTGCGCGTGGGGTTGCTCCACGGCGTGCACTGATAGTCCTGGTTGCCGCAGATGAAGTCCAGGAACAGGCTGGAATGCGAGAGCGGCCACTTGACGCCGTTCTTGTTCTTGAAGATGTTGCGGAACAGTTCCTTGGACTCGCGACGGCCCATGAATACGTCCTGGCGCGGCGCGTGCTCGTAGCTGTAGCCGGGCGAAACGGTGATGCCGTCGATATCCAGCTCTTTGGTGGCGTAGTCGAAGAAGCGGGCGACCTGCTCCGGGTCCTCTCCGGCGAACAGCGTGGTGTTGACGTTGACGCGAAAGCCCCGCTCCTTCGCCTTCCTGATCGCCGCGGTGGCCTTCTTGAAGATGCCCGTGCGGTCCACGCTTTCGTCATGGCGCTCCTCGAGCCCGACGAGGTGCACCGAGAAGGTGAGGTAGGGCGAAGGCGTGAACAGGTCGAGCTTCTTGTCGAGAAGTATCGCGTTGGTACACAGGTACACGAACTTCTTGCGCGCGATGATACCCTCGACGATCTCCTTGATGCCCTTGTGGATCAGCGGTTCGCCGCCGGGGATCGACACCACGGGGGCGCCGCACTCATCCACCGCGGCCAGGCATTCCTCGACGCTGAGGCGCTTGCGCAGGATGTCGTCCTCGTAGTCGATCTTGCCGCAGCCGGGGCAGGCGAGGTTGCACTGGAACAGGGGCTCGAGCATGAGCACCAGGGGATACTTCTTCTCGCCCTTCAGCTTCTTGCCGATGATGTAGCTTGCAATCTTGGCTTGCTGTTTTACGGGTACGGACATCGATTAACCTCCTTGCGCTTGTTCTACGTGGATGCGCAGTTCCGGCGGAATGCGGAACGCGACTTTTTCATCGGGTCCTCCCATCTCCTCTACCGTGTCGGCCCCCCACTGCGACAGACGGTCCAGAACGCCGGTGACGAGTTTCTCCGGCGTCGAGGCGCCGGCGGTCACGCCGACACGGTCGCTGTCCTTGAACCAGTCCCTCTGCAATTCGCTTGCATCCTGCACCAGGTAGGCGCGGGCGCCCGCCTGCTCGCCCACTTCCCGCAGGCGGTTGGAATTGGAGCTGTTGCGCGCCCCTACGACGAGCAGCACGTCGGATTTCTGCATCAGTTGGCGCACCGCGTTCTGGCGGTTCTGCGTGGCGTAGCAGATGTCTTTCGTCTCCGGCCCGACGATCTTCGGGAATCGCTTCTTGAGCGCCTCGATCACGCTTCGCGTGTCGTCCACCGAGAGCGTGGTCTGCGTCACGTAGGCCACCTTGTCCGGGTTGGCCACTTCCAGCGCTTCCACTTCCTCGAGTTCCGAGACGATGTGCACCGGCCCCTGCACGCGCCCGCTGGTGCCTTCCACTTCGGGATGGCCGCGGTGGCCCACGATGATCAGTTCGTAGCCCCCGCGATGGTATTTCTGGGCCTGCATATGCACCTTGGCCACCAGCGGGCAGGTGGCGTCGATCACGCGCAGCCCGCGCTCCTCGGCCTCGCGCACGCGGTTGTCGGACACGCCGTGGGCGCTGAAGATGGTGACCGACCCCGAAGGCACGTTCGACAGCGCCTCGGTGAACACGGCGCCCTTTTCGCGCAGGTCGCGCACGACGTGCTGGTTGTGTACGATCTCGTGCAGTACGTAGACCGGCGGGCCGAAGATCTTCAGGGCCTCCTCGACGACGTCGATTGCGCGTACCACGCCGGCGCAGAATCCGCGGGGTTTGGCGAGAGTGACTTGCATGCACTGGCTCCTGCTCGATGGGGGTGTCGGCACCGCTCGCAAGCGGCTTCGTGGTGGATACGGGCCTGTCAAACGTGCCTCTACTGCCTTGAATTATAACGCCGATAGGGGGTTTAACCGAAATTGCGCAACGCCTTCCGCGGCATTGCGCCGTCATCGCGGCGCCTTTCCCGGCCCGGTTTGCGGGGGTCGGACCGTGGCGGTAAAACCGTCATGTGCATGGCAGTAGACTAGGTCGTCTGCGCACGGAGGACGGCGGTGTCGGACAGGGTATTGGTCACCGGAGCGACGGGGTTCCTCGGCTCGGCCGTGGCGCGGGCGTTTGCACGTGCCGGCTACCGGGTCCGCGTGACGCTGCGCGAACGGTCCCCGCGCGAGAACCTGGCGGGCCTCGACGCGGAGACGGCCGTCGCCGATCTTGCCGACCCCGCGAGCATGCGTGCGGCGCTGGAAGGCTGCGAGGGGCTGGTCCACGTAGCCGCCGACTACCGCCTGTTCGTGCCCGACCCGGCGCCCATGTACCGCGTCAACGTCGAGGGCACCCGCGAACTGATGAAGGCGGCGCAGGCGTCGGGCGCGCGCCGCATCGTCCATACCTCCAGCGTGGCCGTGCTCGGCCATCGCGACGACGGCGAGCCGGCCGACGAGGAGACGCCGAGCACGCGGGCCGACATGATCGGCCACTACAAGCGCTCGAAGTTCCTGGCCGAGGCCGCGGTGCGCCAGCTGGTTGCGGAGGCCGGGCTGCCGGCGGTGATAGTGAATCCCTCGGCCCCGGTGGGCCCGCGCGACATCAAGCCCACCCCCACGGGGCGCATGGTGCTCGACGCCGCGCGCGGGCGCATGCCGGCCTACCTCGACACGGGCCTGAATATCGTGCACGTGGACGATGCCGCAGCCGGCCACCTCCTGGCCTACGAACGCGGCCGCGTCGGGCAGCGCTACGTGCTCGGCGGCGACAACCTCGAGTTGAGCGACATCCTCGCGCAGATCGCGCAGCTGATGGGACGCCGCGCGCCGCGCCTGCGCCTCGAGCCCGGGCCCCTGGTGCCGATTGCCTGGTGCGCCGAGGCCTGGGCGCGGCTCACCGGCACGCGGCCGTTCTTCACCCGCGACCAGTTGGCCATGGCGCGGCACCCGATGTATTACAGTTCGCGCAAGGCCGAACGGGAACTGGGCTACGCGCATCGCCCGGCCGTCGAGGCGTTCGCCGACG
>JBJKSR010000121.1:0-4460 GCA_046703965.1 Gammaproteobacteria bacterium
GCCCTGCGCCGGGTCCGCCGCCGACTGCCCGAGACGGCGGCGGATCCGGCGGCCGCGCTGCTGGCGCGCGAGCGCGAGGTTCGCGAGCACCTGGCCGCCCTGCCCGGGCTGCTGGCGGGCACGCGGAAGATTCGCGTGCACGGCGACCTGCATCTCGGCCAGGTGCTGCTGCACGAGAACGACTGGTACATCCTCGACTTCGAGGGCGAGCCGGAGCGTACGCTGGCCGCGCGGCGGGCCCGGCGTTCGCCGCTGAAGGATGTCGCGGGCATGATCCGGTCCTTCGATTACGCCGCCGTCACCGCTGTGCGGGAGGTCGAGCGCCGCCTGGGACTGGCGCCCGAGGCATTGCCGGCAGCGGCGCGGGAATGGCGGCTGGCGAGCACCCGGGCGTACCTCGAGGGCTACGTCGAGGCGGCCGCGGACGTGCCGGGCGTGCCCGAGGATTCCGATACGCGCAGGCGGCTGATCGACCTCTTCATGCTCGAGAAGGCCCTGTACGAGTTGTATTACGAGGCGGCCAACCGTTTGCACTGGCTGGAGATTCCGCTGACGGGCACGCTCGAGTTGCTTGATACCCTGGAGGCGGCGTGAAGGACGACGCACTGGCACGCACGGCAGCCGCGCTTGCGATCGGCGATTGCGCGGATCCCTTCGCGGTACTCGGGCCGCACGAAAGCGGCGGCAGCGTGGAGGTACGCGTCTTCCAGCCGCAGGCCGAGGCGGTCACGCTTGTGGATCGCGCGGGGCGCAGGCTGGCCGCGGCCGAGGAGCGCTGGCCGGGATTCTTCT
This sequence comes from Gammaproteobacteria bacterium, assembly GCA_046703965.1. Taxonomy (GTDB): domain Bacteria; phylum Pseudomonadota; class Gammaproteobacteria; order JAKDMP01; family JAKDMP01; genus JBAUSV01. Next base: position 793 of record JBJKSR010000121.1, read on the forward strand.
GCGCCACGTTGCCCGGCAATCGCAAGAAATACCGCCTGCGCGTGCGCTGGCCCGGCGGCGATTCCCTGTTCGACGACGCATACCGTTTCGAGCTGGTGCTCGGCGATCTCGACGTCCACCTGCTGGCCGAGGGCACCCACCGCGAGAGCTGGCGGGTGCTCGGCGCACATGGACGCACGCTGGACGGCGTGACCGGCACCACGTTCGCGGTGTGGGCGCCGAATGCCCGGCGCGTGTCGGTCGTCGGCGACTTCAACGGCTGGGACGGGCGCCGCCTGCCGATGCGCCTCCGCCATGCCTGCGGTATCTGGGAGCTGTTCGTCCCCCAGGTCCACGAGGGCGCGCTCTACAAATACGAGATCCTGGGCCCGCACGGTGAACTGCTGCCCCAGAAATCCGACCCGCTCGGGCTTGCCGCGGAACGCCCGCCGCACACCGCCTCACGGGTGTTCGACCCGGGCCGCATCCATATCGACGACCGCGAGTGGCTCGGCGCGCGCGCCACGGCGAACACGTATCACGCGCCGGTGTCCATCTACGAAGTACATCTCGGTTCGTGGCGGCGCAAGCCGGAGGCGGGCAACGCCCCTCTGAACTACGACGAACTGGGCGAGCAGCTCGTGGGCTACGCGAAGGACATGGGATTCACGCACCTCGAACTGCTGCCGGTGACCGAGCATCCCTTCGACGGGTCCTGGGGTTACCAGCCGCTCGGGCTGTACGCGCCGACCAGCCGCTTCGGTCCGCCGGATGCTTTCGCGCGCTTCATCGAGCGCGCGCACGCCGCGGGTCTCGGCGTGATCGCCGACTGGGTGCCCGCCCATTTCCCTGCCGACGCTCACGGCCTCGGCCTGTTCGACGGCACGCATCTTTACGAGCACGGCGATCCGCGCCAGGGCTTCCATCCGGACTGGAATACGCTGATCTACAATTTCGGCCGGCGCGAGGTGGCGAACTTCCTGATCGGTAACGCCCTGTTCTGGCTCCAGCAGTATCACCTCGACGCCTTGCGGGTCGATGCGGTCGCCTCGATGCTGTATCTCGACTACAGCCGCGAGCCGGGCGAGTGGGTGCCGAACCGCTACGGCGGGCGCGAGAACCTGGAGGCCATCGATTTCCTCAAGCGCACGAACGAGCTCGTCTTCTCGGAGGCGCCGGGCGCAACCACGGTGGCCGAGGAATCGACCGCCTGGCCGGGCGTCTCGCGGCCGATATACGAAGGCGGACTGGGTTTCGGGTACAAGTGGAACATGGGCTGGATGCACGACACGCTGGATTACATGCACCACGAGCCGGTCCACCGGCCCTGGCACCATGGGCTTATTACCTTCGGACTGCACTATGCCTTCAGCGAGAATTTCATCCTGCCGCTTTCGCACGACGAGGTGGTGCACGGCAAGGGCTCGCTGATCGGAAAGATGCCCGGCGACGAGTGGCAGCGCTTCGCCAACCTGCGCGCCTACTTCGGCTTCATGTGGGGGCACCCGGGCAAGAAGCTGCTGTTCATGGGCGGCGAGTTCGCGCAGCGCCGCGAATGGAACCATGACGCGAGCCTCGACTGGCACCTGCTTGACGAGCTGTCCCACCGGGGCGTCCACAACCTGGTGCGCGACCTCAACCGGTGCTACGCGGAGCACCCCGCGTTGCACGCGCTGGATTGCGAGGCCGCCGGATTCGAGTGGGCCGTCGGCGACGATGCCGCCCAGAGCGTGTTTGCATTCCTGCGCCGCGGGCGCCAAGGCGACCCGCCGGTGCTCGTGGTGTCCAACTTCACCCCGGTGCCGCGCCACGGCTATCGCATCGGGGTGCCGCGGGGCGGGTTCTGGCGCGAACTGCTGAACACCGATGCCGCCGTGTACGGCGGCGGGAACCTGGGCAACGGGGGAGGCGTCCGCGCGGAGGACCGCGCCGCCCACGGGCACGGACAGTCCCTGTTGCTGACGTTGCCGCCGCTGGCGACGCTGTTTCTCGTGCCCGGGGAGAACCCGTAGCGATGGCTCAGCGGCGCTGGCGGCTGGCTCCCGGACGACCCTACCCCCTCGGTGCGACGTGGGACGGGCGCGGGGTGAACTTCGCGCTGTTCTCGGCCAACGCAGAGAAGGTGGAGTTGTGCCTGTTCGAGGAGAGCGGCCGGCGCGAGATGGCGCGGGTCGAACTCGAGGAGCGCACCGGCGACGTCTGGCACGGCTACCTGCCGGACGGCCGCCCGGGTCTTCTTTATGGCTATCGCGTCTACGGGCCCTACGACCCGAAGCGCGGCCACCGGTTCAACCACCACAAGCTGTTGCTCGATCCGTATGCGCGGGCGCTGGCCGGCTACGTGCGCTGGGCGGACGCCAATTTCGGCTACCGGGTGGGCTCCCCGCGCGCAGACCTCTCGTTCGATCGGCGCGACAGCGCCCCGTTCGTGCCGCGCTGCATCGTGGTGGACCCGGCCTTTACCTGGTCGGATGCGCGCCGCCCCGATCACGCGTGGTCGGAGAGCGTCGTCTACGAGGTTCACCTGAAGGGCTACACCATGGGCCATCCGGGCGTGCCGGAGCGGCTGCGCGGTACGGCGGCGGGCCTGGCCGAGGACGCGGCGATCGAGCATCTCGTGCGTCTCGGCGTGACCGCCGTGGAGTTGTTGCCGGTACAGGCGGCGCTCACTTCGCGCTGGCTCCAGGAGCGCGGGCTCAGGAATTACTGGGGCTACACGACGGTCGGCTTCTTCGCGCCCGACCCGCGGTTCCTGCCGCGCGGCGACCCCAACGAATTCCGGCGCATGGTCGCGCGCCTGCACGCGGCGGGCATCGAGGTGATCCTCGACGTCGTCTACAACCACACGGGTGAGGGCAGCGAACTGGGGCCGACGCTGTGCTTCCGTGGCATCGACAATGCCAGCTACTACCGCCTGAATCCGGACGAGCCGCGCTACTACGACGACGTCACGGGCACCGGCAACACCCTGAATTTCGGTCACCTGCGCGTCGCGCAACTGGTCATGGACAGCCTGCGGCTGTGGGCCGGGGAGTATCGTATCGACGGTTTCCGTTTCGACCTGGCGACCACGTTGGCGCGCGCCGGCGCGGGCTTCGACGCCGGCGCCGTTTTCCTCGACGCGCTTCGCCAGGACCCGCTGCTGGCGCGCACGAAGCTGATCGTGGAACCCTGGGACGTGGGCCACGGCGGCTACCGGTTGGGCCAGTTCGGCGCGCCGTTCGCCGAATGGAACGACCGCTACCGTGATGCCGTGCGCCGTTTCTGGCGCGGCGACCGCGGCACGCTTGCCGAACTCGGCGGCCGCCTTCTCGGTTCGGCGGAGCTGTTCGAGCCAAGCGACCGGCGGCCGTGGTCGAGCATCAACTTCGTTACCTGCCACGACGGGTTCACGCTGGCTGACGCCGTGAGCTACACCCACAAGCACAATGCCTCCAACGGCGAGGACAACCGCGACGGCAGCGACGAGAACTTCAGTGCCAACTATGGCGAGGAAGGCCCCACCGAGGATCCTGCCATTACTGCCGTGCGCCGCCGCCAGCGCCGCAACATGCTGGCCACGCTGCTGCTCTCGCAGGGCACGCCGATGCTGCTCGGCGGCGACGAGTTCGGGCGCACCCAGCATGGCAACAACAACGCCTGGTGCCAGGACAACGAATTGTCGTGGTTCGACTGGGGCCGGCTCGGGG
>JBJKSR010000122.1:0-7841 GCA_046703965.1 Gammaproteobacteria bacterium
GTTCAGCAAACTCTGCGTTGGGCCGAGCGATAGAGAGAATGTCATTTATGGGGCCAAGGTCACTAAAGGCAATATTCGCCCCCAAGTTGTGGCCCATCTGGTTACGGAGCTTGTTTAGCTTAAGGACCCCTGGCTTGACGAAGGCGGCACTCGATGCTTTTGTAGGCAACAACATGGCCTTGTTGAAAAATCCCAATTTTGCGCTTTCCACATCTTCTATGCCGAAGTGCTCAGATAGAAATCGTTCTAAGTAATGTTCAACAACTAAGTGGCATTTCAGAAGCCTCCCAAGGAGATCATGTGGCTGCCCCATCAAAGCAATAAATCGTGCATTTTCCTCGTTAAAGTGGGCCTCGATTTCCGCCATATGCGGCTTGAGACGAGCGACAACCTTTTCGATTCCGTCAATATCGCGCATAACGTACTCTAACGCTATCTGGACGTCGGATCGACGTTTAATCTGGGTATGTGACGTATAATCATTTTTGAATCCTAGCACAGGGCTTCCATGGATGGAATCCAAGACAGGGAATACGTCAGCAACCAACGCAACCGCCTCAAATACAAGCAAAAAACCACCCAAATTACTCGACCAGGTCCGCACCGAAATCCGCAAGCGCCACTACAGCCTGCGGACCGAACAATCCTACGTACACTGGATCAAGCGGTTCATACTGTTCCACGGCAAACGGCATCCGCGCGACATGGGTGCCGCCGAGATCGAGGCGTTCCTGAGCGACCTGGCGGTGCGCCAGAACGTGGCCGCCAGCACGCAGAACCTGGCGCTCTCGGCCATCCTGTTCCTGTACCGCGAAATACTCGGCGTCAAATTGCCGTGGCTGGACGGCGTTACCCGCGCGAAGAAGCCGCAGCGTCGACCCGTCGTGCTTTCCCGATCCGAGGTGCAGCGGCTGCTGGACGAATTGCCTGCCGACGTGCCGGGGCTGATTGCCCGGCTGCTGTACGGGACCGGCATGCGCCTGATGGAAGGCGTCCGCTTGCGGGTCAAGGATCTCGATCTGTCGCGGGGTGAAATACTCGTGCGCGACGGCAAGGGCGGAAAGGACCGCGTCACCGTATTGCCGCAAACGCTGGTGGAACCCCTGCATGCACACCTGACCGTGCGGCGGGCAACGTATGAACGCGACGCCAAGCAAGGCCGTGCCGAAGTGTGGTTGCCGCATGCATTGGCCCGCAAGTATCCGAAGGCGGCCGGCGAATGGGCCTGGCAATACGTGTTCGCTGCCGCTCGCTTCTCGACCGACCCTCGAACACGCACCGTGCGCCGGCACCACTTGAGCGAGCAGCAGGTGCAGCGCACGGTACGGGCCACGGCCAAGCGCGCCGGATTGACGAAACCCGTATCTCCGCACGTGCTGCGGCACTCCTTCGCGACGCATGTGCTGGAAGCCGGATACGACATCCGCACGGTGCAGGAACTGCTGGGACACAAGCACGTCGAGACGACGATGATCTATACGCATGTGCTCAACCGCGGCGGCCGCGGAGTGAGGAGTCCGCTGGATTTGTAGCTTGATGTTGGGCCTCCTTCGTCAGCCCAACCTATGTTCGGCGGGTGCAACAGGCAGGCGGTCCGAGGTGACGGAAGCCCGCAGTTGTCGTCAGAAATTCAGCACCATTGCGGCGATGCAACGGGTATCCGTCTTTTGCCGCCATTACAGGAGGCTCGATTCCTTCACTCTTCGGATAAAGACGTCGGTTGACAAATAGATAAAATCTTATATCATTTGTCAACACCAGAGCTACCAATTCAGTCATGCTTGCTGAACGTCTGCGGCAGTTTCGCCTGGCCCGAGCCCTTTCTCTAGAAGACCTTTCCTCCGCCACCGGCGGGCTCGTAACGCGGCAAGCGATCTCGAAATATGAAACCGGTCAGATGCAACCCAGTGCACGTGTATTAGCCGCACTTGCGCGAGCATTAGATATTCAGACATCCAGCCTATTACGTGTCCCCTGCTGTACCGTTGATTTTATTGCGTACAGAAAGACGACTGGGCTCGGAAAGAGGGATCGAGAGCGTATACAGGCTCTTTTGACCGGCCAAATCGAAGAGCGCGTGCGCCTACAGAGATTGATCTATGGTGATATCAACCTGGATTTACCAATTCACGGCTTTCATATCACCAACCTCGGCCAAGCCGAAGAGGCTGCGGACAGATTACGGGATGAATGGAATCTGGGAAGGGATCCAATAGCAAATCTTACAGCGACCCTTGAGGATCTTAATATCCACGTTCTTCGACTTGACGCGCCAGAGAAATTCGATGGCCTTTCGGCAGTAGGCCGCAACGAAGACGGAGCTGCTATTGCGGCGGCAGTGGCTACACGGTGCAATGTATCCGGCGAACGCCAACGATTGAATCTTGCCCACGAAATGGGGCATGTTGTATTGAAACCGTCCAAGAATGTAAATGAAGAAGCCGCGGCATTCCGCTTCGGTGCAGCTTTTCTGGCTCCGCGCGAATCAATCTACCGTGACGTAGGGCGTAAACGCAGTTTTGTCGACTGGAACGAACTCAGGTTGCTCAAGCGGAAGTTTGGCTTGAGTATCCAGGCACTAGTTCGGCGGTTACGGGACCTTGAGGTAATCGGCGACTCACAATATCGAGAGTGGAACATCGCAATCCGTCGTGCCGGCATCCATCGCCACGAACCTGACGAAATGCCCGAGGAGACATCCGAATGGCATCGTCTGGCAGTACTGCGCGCCCTCAATGAGGGCGCGCTATCCAAAGGAGAGGCCGAAATTCTGCTGGGAGAACGTTTGGACCGATCGGAATCTCCAAGCCTTCGAGAAAAGAAGGCATTCATGCGCCTTTCTCCTTCAGAACGCCGCCAAGTTCTTGCCAGGCAAGCGGCAGAGCTCAAGATGCTCTATGAGGAACCTTCGAATGTGAGAAACGATTGGCAGGGAGGCGATTTGGTTGAATACGACTGATCCGCGACGTGGTGAAATATGGATAGTAAATCTGGATCCGACAGTAGGCAGCGAGATAAGAAAGAAACGCCCAGCGGTGGTTATCAGCTCGGACGCCTATGGCATTCTTCCTGTCAGACTTGCTGCGCCCCTTACAGAGTGGAATGATCGTTATACGGGAAAGAGCTGGTTTACAAAGGTTGAGCCCACGGATGCTAACGGCCTGAACAAGACAGGGGTATTGACGCGCTGCAGATCCGTTCTCTGGATACGCAGAGATTCATCAGGCGTCTCGGCACGCTGCAGGCCGATCTTATTGAAGAAGTTGTCTCTGCGGTCGCCGCCGTTGTGGAATATGTTTGACGCTTGACGTGGCCAACTGATCTACATCCTTATTTACACTGGCTACTCTCGTCCTGTCACAACACCGAGCAAGGCCTCACGCGTACTTATCGGAGCCGAGCAGGTGGTGCCGCGGCAAACGTAGGCGACGGCGTTGCCCTTGGCGGCGTAGCGTTGGAGTTCTTTTGTTTCGACTGTTTCGCCGAGTTGGACTATGGCGGCGTCGGGTGCGGCGCGGGCCACCTGGAAGGCCCACTCCCCAGCCGTCTCGTTGCCGCGGAGCACGACCAGCGGCGGGGGTTCGACGAAGGCACGGAGGGCGCGCAGGAAGCCGGCGTGGGCCTCGGGGGCGCGTTCGATGTCGGTCCAGGCGGCGCGGAGGGCGGCTTCGGCGGCGTCGAGGTATTTCGGTTCGGCGAGCAGGTGGCCGAGCTGCACCAGCACCTGGATGGCGACGCCGGCGCCGGAGGGCACGGAGTCGTCGGCGTAGCGGCGCGGCCGGTAGAGCAGCGGTTCGCCGTCGGCGGGCGTCATGGCGAGGCCGCCGCCCTGGGTGGCGAAGCGCTCGAGGATGGCGTCGGCGAGGCGGCGGGCCAACTTGACGGCATGGTCGCCGTCGGCGACGGCGGCGACCGCGAGGGCAGCCTGGGCGAGAGCGGCGTAGTCCTCGATGAAACCGGGCTGGTAGGGCTCGCCGTCGAAGGTGCAGGCGTAGACCGCGTCGCCGCGCACGACGGTGCTTTCGAGTAAATCCAGCAGGCCGGCGGCACGGCCGGCGAATTCGCTCTCGCCGAGATAGAGCGCGGCGCGGGCGAGGCCCGTCGCGGCCATGGCGTTCCAGCTCGTCAGCAACTTGTCATCGCGATCGGGGCGCACGCGCTTGTCGCGTTCCTTGGCCAGCAACGCCAGTTCTTCCCCGAAGCCGCCGTGCCCGCCGTCCACGCGGGCGAGGTGCCAGCGCCCTTCCGTCTGCGCGTCCTCGTCGAGGCCGTAGGCGGCAGCGAACGCCGGGTAGCGTTCGGCGCCGATGAGCGCTTTCACCTCGCCGCGGTCCCACAGGTAAAACGCGCCTTCCTCGCCGCCGGACTCGGCGTTCAGGCTCGCCGCATAGCCGCCCGATGGAAGACGCATCTCCCTGTCGAGGAACGCGGCGATATCCCGCGCGGTACCCGCGAACTCGTCGCTGCCGCAGCGCACGGCCGCCTCGGCGTAGACGCCGAGCAGCTGCGCGTTGTCGTAGAGCATCTTCTCGAAGTGTGGCACGCGCCACGCCTCGTCCACCGTGTAGCGGAAGAAACCGCCGCCGACGTGGTCGTTGAGGCCGCGCCTGGCCATCGCCTCCAGGACGCGGGGCACCTCGTCCGCGGCGCCGCCCGCCACCAGGAAGCCGAGCACCGGGCTCTGGGGAAACTTGGGGCCGGCGAGGCCGTAGCCCCGGTGGGTTGCGTCGTAGGCGGCCGCGAGGTTGGCGCGGGCGGTGTTGAGCGGCGCGAGCGAGATCTCGCCCGCGGCCCGGGCGTGGTCGCTGCCCAACTGGCGCCGCAACAGCGACTGCAGCTCCTCGCCCTGGGCGAGCACTTGGTCGCGCTGCTCGGTCCAGGCCTTGGTGATCAGCCCCAGCAGCCCGGCGAAGCCGGGCATCCCGTAGCGCGGCGCAAGCGGGAAATAGGTGCCCGCAAAAAAGGGCGTGAGGTTCACCGGCTCCAGGAAGACCGAGAGCGGCCAGCCGCCGCCGCGCCGGTTGATCGCCTGGTGGGCCGTCTGCAGCACCTGGTCGAGGTCGGGGCGCTCCTCGCGGTCCACCTTGATACTGACAAAATTGTCGTTCAACAGCCGCGCGACCTCCGGGTCGCTGAACGCCTCGCGCGCCATGACGTGGCACCAGTGGCACGCCGAGTAGCCGACGGAGACGAACAGCGGCTTGTCCTCGCGCTTCGCCCGCGCCAGCGCGGCCTCGCCCCACGGCTGCCAGTCGACGGGATTCCCCGCGTGGGCCCGCAGGTAGGGACTTTTCTCGTTTGTCAGTGCGTTGGCCATGCGCCCATGGTACGCGCCGGCACCCCGGACCGGCATCGGCGAGCGCATTCTCGCAACGGCGCCACGGCGCAACGAATTGATGGATCAGTGCTTCGTAGCGGGCGTTGCGTCGTTGTGAGAGGCAATCAGGCCGGGCCCCGGACTTCGCCGGGGCGGCGGGCATGGTCATGCTAAACTCGCGGGCGCTGCCACACGCACCCTTTGGGCACTCATTTGATCTATCCCCACATCGATCCGGTCGCGCTCAAACTCGGGCCGCTCGCGATCCACTGGTACGGCCTGATGTACCTGGTCGGCATCTTCGGCGGCTGGTATCTGCTGGTGCGCCGCTGCCGCAAACCGTGGGTGGACTGGACACCGAACCAGGTATCGGACCTGATCTTCTACGTCGCCGTCGGCGTCGTACTGGGTGGACGCATCGGCTACGTGTTGTTTTACAACCTGCCGTATTACGCCGACCATCCGCTGCGCGTCTTCTATGTATGGGACGGCGGGATGTCTTTCCACGGCGGCCTCGTCGGCGTGATGATCGCCGCCTGGATCTTCGCACGGCGCCATCGGCGCCATTTTTTCGGCATCATGGACTTCATCGCGCCCGTGGTGCCGATCGGCCTGGGCGCGGGGCGCATCGGCAACTTCATCAACGGCGAGTTGTGGGGCAAGGTGGCCGACCTGCCGTGGTCCATGCGCCTGCCCTGCATGCAGGAGCGCTTCGCGCGTTATTGCGGCGGGCACATCCATCCCGGCTATTCGCCGCCGCACCAACCCTCGCAGCTCTATGAGATGCTGCTCGAGGGCGTGGCCCTGTTCGTTATTTGCTGGTGGTTTTCCGCCAAACCGCGGCCTCGGATGGCCGTCTCCGGGGTGTTCGCCCTGGGCTACGGGGTGTTCCGCTTCTCCGTCGAATTCATACGCCTGCCCGATCCGCAACTCGGCTACCTGGCCTTCGGCTGGCTCACCATGGGGCAGGTGCTTTCGATCCCCTTGATCATCGCGGGTGTATTGCTGCTATGGCTCGCCTATCGGCGGCGCGACGACGGCGGGGAACAGGCCGCGGCATGAGGGCCTATCTCGACCTGATGCAGCACGTGCTCGACACCGGGATCGACCGCCCGGACCGTACCGGCACCGGTACCCGCGCGGTGTTCGGCTACCAGATGCGCTTCGACCTCGCCGAGGGCTTCCCGCTGGTCACCACCAAGCGGCTGCACATCAAGTCCATCGTCTACGAACTGCTCTGGTTCCTGCGCGGCGAGTCCAACGTCGGCTGGCTCAAAGAACAGGGCGTCTCGATCTGGGACGAATGGGCCGATGAAAACGGCGACCTGGGCCCGGTGTACGGGCACCAGTGGCGCTCCTGGCCGACAGCGGACGGCGGACACGTGGACCAGCTCGCGGAACTGCTCCGCGGCCTGCGCGAGAACCCCTGTTCGCGCCGCCACGTGGTGAGCGCCTGGAACGTCGGTGAACTGGATCGGATGGCGCTCGCCCCATGCCACATCCTGTTCCAGTTCTGGGTCGGCAACGGCCGGCTCTCCTGTCACCTTTACCAGCGCAGCGCCGACATTTTCCTCGGCGTGCCCTTCAACATCGCCTCCTACGCCCTGCTTACCCACCTCGTGGCCGCGCAGACCGGCTACGCGCCCGGCGACTTCATATGGAGCGGCGGGGATTGCCACCTCTACTCCAACCATTTCGAACAGGCCCGAACGCAACTGGCACGCAAACCGTTCGCCCCGCCCCGACTGGTGCTCGCGCGCCGGCCCGACTCCCTATTCGACTACCGGTTCGAAGACATCGTCCTCGAGGATTACCGCTACCACCCGCATATTGCCGCGCCTGTGGCCGTCTGACCCATGAGCGAAATCGTTCTGGTGGCTGCGGTAGCGGAAAACGGAATGATCGGACGGAACGGAGCCATGCCCTGGCGCCTGCCGGCGGACCTGGCCCATTTCAAGCGCGTCACCATGGGCCACCCGATCGTGATGGGCCGGCGCACCTACGAAGCCATAGGCCGGGCGCTGCCGGGGCGGCGCAACATCGTGGTGACGCGCAACCCCCGGTTCTCGGCGCCCGGCGTCGAAGCCGCCGCCAGCCTGGAGCGGGCCCTGGCGCTCGCCGGCGACGCCGAACAGGTCATGGTCATCGGCGGCGCCGAGCTTTACCGGGCCGCACTCCCGCTGGCGAACCGGATCCATCTCACGCGGGTCCACGCCCGCCCGGAGGGCGACACGCGGTTCCCCGAACTCGATGCCTCCGAATGGCGGGAGGTGTCGTGCAGGACTCGTCCGACAGACCCGGACAACGCCTTCGGCTTAAGCTTTATCGAACTTCAGCGCGTGGGGGGCCGCACGCCGTGAGCCGGGCCATTCCCTACCGCTCGATCCTGGGCAGTTTCGGCATCGTGGTGATCGGCACCGCGTTGGCCCTGGGCGGTGCGTGGCTGCTCGCGCGCGGCCTGATCCAGGGCGCCCACACGCGCTTCCTGGACGAGGCGCAGACCGCCTATTCCACACTCACCTAC
>JBJKSR010000123.1:0-4247 GCA_046703965.1 Gammaproteobacteria bacterium
CTCTGATGGCGCCCCCCCTGCAGCCCGATCAAGGGCCCGGCACTGAACCCCTTCCAATGCACCGCGATCGCGCCGATGCCCAATGGGCCGATGAATACTCGGTGATCGTAGACGAAGGAAAACAACGGCGCAAAGCGCGAACGCGTGCTGCTCGCGCCGGGGTACCTTGGAGTGACTGCCAGACCGCCCCCCAGCGTGATGCTCCAGCCGTTCGCGAGGTTTCCTCCGCCCAGCCCTTGCTGTTCCAGGAACTGCTGCATGAACTGCCCCGTTATCTGCCCCGCGCTCGCGGTTCCGGATGCAAAGAGCAGAGCCACCAGAGCCAGAAGAGCTGGAAGCGCTGGGAATTGGAGTCTTCCTATACGGCGCATGACAGGATCACCTCGCGATAGGGAATGCCGCGGCTGATACGATCGGGGGCCCCATCTCCCCCGCCGGTTGTGCGCGAATGAGACGGTCGGGAATCGGCCGCTTGCATCACGGGTGAGGAACCGCTTCGCAGGCTCGCGACCTGAACGGGCTCGCAGTGCGGCGGCTGCACCGACGGTCCGTCACCAAAGGACACCCAGACGCACGCATACGGCTCGTGATCAACGCCAAGCCGGGCGGGGGGAAAGGGCTCCACTCGCCGTATCAGGCATTCTGGAGGGGCGGACACCTGGCGAGCGGCCGCATCGTTTCCCGAGAGACGGTGCACTCCCGCCGGCCCGGTTCTGCCGCGAGGAAACCTCGAAACCTCCGCATGGGTACGGTGGAGAGCGAGACATGGCAAAGGCAGCGCATGAAGTCCGGCGGGCATTGATTGCCGGAGTAATGGCAGCGATGGTTTCCGCCCCATCATTCGCCCGCGAGCCCGCTTCAACGGTCTCGAAGCCGAACATCATCGTGATTCTGGCGGATGATCTAGGCTACGCGGACAATTCCGTGTATCCCGGTGGCCGATTTCCGACTCCCAACCTGAAGCGTCTGGCTCGAGAAGGCGTGACCTTCATGGATGGGTACGCCACCGCACCGGTCTGCGCGCCCTCGCGCGCTGGGCTCATGACCGGCCGTTATCCGGAGCGCTTCGGGTTCGAATACAACGACGGTGGCGCGCAGCGCGCTCTGCGCGAGGGGCTCGGCCTGCCCGTCGATCAGATCACGATCGCGCAGCTGCTCAAGGAGGATGGCTACTTTACCGGCATGGTCGGAAAGTGGCATCTCGGCGAGCTGCCGAAGTTCTACCCCATGAACCGCGGATTCGACGAATTTGTAGGATTCCTTCCGGGCGAGTCGAGTTACATCAGTCCTACGCAGCCCGGCGTGCAGCTCGCATTCGGGCCGCTCAGTAACGCTACGCTGCACCGGATGCTCGGCCAGAATGCACAAACCGACGCGCGAATTCTCGAGCGCGCGCTTGTCAATTACCGACTGGCCTCTCGGATCAGGAACCCCGGCAGGATTGGACAGAGACTTGCCGGAAGCTTCTATCGACACCCCTTGGCGGACATCATTGAAGGTCCCAATCATGTCGTGGTCCATAACGATCACGAGTATCTGACCGACTATTTCACCCAACAGGCTGTGCACTTCATCCGCCAGCGCAGCCGATCCAGAAGACCTTACTTCCTTTATCTGGCGTATAACGCACCGCACGCCCCGCTGATGGTCACGGAGAAGTACTACAAACTTTTCCCGCAGATCAAAAACCATCAATTGCGCGTCTATGCCGCGATGATCGCTGCTCTAGACGACGGTATCGGACGGGTTCTCGATGCCGTCGCGCAGTCGGGCGAGTCCCGAAACACAATCATTTTTTTCGCCTCGGATAACGGCTGCGCGGAGTACATACCGGGGCTGTGCACCTGCGCGCCGCTGCGCGGCGGGAAGCTCACGTATTATGAAGGCGGCATTCGGGTTCCGTTCATCATGAGCTGGCCGGGTCACATTCGCGGCAATAGGGTCTACCGCCAACCCGTCTCGCTCATGGACGTGCTGCCGACGGCGATTGCGGCGGCCGGCGGCAAACTGCCCGCCGACCGCACTTACGATGGCGTCAATCTGATTCCCAATCTGAGGGGGAAGGTCTCCGGCGAACCCCATCCCACACTCTTCTGGCAGGCCAAACCTCTGGTCGCGGTGCGGCACGGGCGGTGGAAGCTCTGGGAAACACAGGGTGTGAACACCGGCGTCTACGGTCATTACAAACTGCTGTTCAATCTGCAGGACGATCTGGACGAACGCACGAATCTGGCGACGCGCGACCCCGCAAAAGTGAAGACGCTTGAAAGCCTGATTCGACAGTGGGAGCGTTCTGTGGTTGCACCGCTCTGGCCGACCAAGCATCCGGTACACCTCAAAGTGTGCAAAAAGCCTTTCACTCTTCCGATCTAACTGGGATCATTCCGACGAATCGGTCCGCGGCGCGGCGGGAATCGCGCGCCGGGGAGCCCTGCCGTTGTCGTGCGCCCACCGGATTCCCGAACCGTGCCGACGGCCTGGGTCAGCCGCCTCAGGGCTTGATCCGGCGACGTACGACCGTGTGGACTCGATTACGGCACGATGAAGCAGCCAGCGGCGTAATCGGTTCCGGAACCGGCGAAACCGGCGCTGATTGCGAAAGATCCGCATCACCTTTTCGGTCGACTCCGGTTCAAGCCGGGGTTGAGTGAATACAAGCCGCCGACCCTCGGGATCCATAATGCGGACCTGTCGCGTGTTCCACGGTGTGTCTACAACCCGCTCGACGCGCACTCTTCCCACGGCTGGTACGGCTGCAGCACGCGCGGCGAGTCGGTCGACATTCTCATCCGCCTGCAAGCACAGCGAGGCCGCTCCAAATCCCGGCATGTCACTCCGACGTTCGGCGGGTACTACCAGCACATCCTGGTATTTGCGCCGGCGCAGATGAACCAGGCTGGGTTGACCGTTCGTGTTCGGCATTTTGAACACGATCCGGAAATCCAGCGCGGCCCGGTACCACTGAACGAGTGCATTCACGTCAGCGGTCTCCATCGTTGCAAACATGGGCATGGGATAGACCTCGAAGCCGTTGTGCTTGCCGACTACGGGTGGATCCGATTGCCTTACAGTGTGCATGGTCGTACTCCTGGTCACTGCGACTGTACACACTGACGTTACGAACGAGTCAATGGGTTGGGTGCAAGATCACATCGAATCTGTATACGCTCCGATTGTGTTGCAGGCGCCACCTCCGGCGCGTCGGCTGCGCGGTCTCCCTGAGGTGGGCACGGGAGGAAACGGCAGCGCATGTTCCGCCTGGGCTCAGCGTGGCCACGGAGCACGAATTGCCGAGTCGCCGGCGGAGCGATTCACGCGTTGAAGGCGCTTCTTCACCGCAGTCTGTGTCTGATGATTAGGGTCGTGGCGACCGCGAGGGGCACCAGTGCCAGCAAGAGAGCGATGATCCAGGCCACCGGGTGCGCAAAGTTCATGGTGTATCCGATACCGAATCTTTTCTCGACCATCACGGACGGATCGTCGCGATTGAAGTAAAAGACGCCCAGCTTCCAGAAGCGATCCTCCGTACGGTCTCCGACGGAGTGCGATGAATCAGATTCCCGTTCGGCGGCAGACGGCGTCCTGCTGCCGCCCTGACCGAGCCACATCAGTACCCCGGTCGCCGCAACCACGATCAGTCCGGGAATGAATGCGACGGCTACGGGCGGGCGCTGGAATGAGGTTGGAAGGACAGGCCGAATGGACAGCCAGCAACACAGCAGGGCGACCCAATATTCCACGGCGAGGAGCATGGTTGATGCCGCCCTGCGGAACCGCGACTCCTGCTCGCCCCGGAGGCCACCGGCGTAAATCGGGCGGAGCCAATGCGCAATCCCGTAGAGCATGAGGGTCAATGCGATCAAGACCACGGTGGCTATGAGCAGGGGCAGGTAGACGGTGCCAACGCTGCGTGCGGCCCAGCGGTCGGGTTGGCCGTCTGCACCCCAGTGCAGGATCAGACGGGCCGGAATCTGCTGCCAGTGCGTCCACAGGAAACTGGCGCAAGCGGCGAGCAAGGCGAATGGCCCGGAGGCGGCCAGCCAGCCGCCGGGGATTCTTCGGGTGCGGATCCCGACGTGGGCCTCGCGGACCGTCGTTGGGGCGACCGCATGTGGGAGCACAAGGCGTCGTGTCCGATAATAAATGGCAAAACACGCGCCATTCAGCGACAGAAGTGCCAGCGGTGCCAGTGGCAGGTCGGCTGTCAAGACGAGCGCCACCAGGAGAGCGAACGCGGGGAGGGACAC
>JBJKSR010000124.1:0-7766 GCA_046703965.1 Gammaproteobacteria bacterium
CCACGCCGGGGCGCATCGCCATCCTGGCATTGACACAGGGCGCGCTGCTGGCCGTCGCCGGCATCTTACTCGGCATCGGCGGTGGCTTCCTGCTTTCCCGCCTTTTATTCAACTCCATTGCCATAAATCCTTCGGCCACCACTGCCGTATATGCGGCAACCGCACTGGCCATGACTTTCATCGTATTCGCCACGACCGCGATACCCGCACAACGTGCGCGCAGTGCCAACCTGCTTTCGCTGCTGCGCCCGCAATGAGGAATCTTTCATGAAGATGGTAAGGCAGTTTATTGTCCGCTTGAAACGCGAACCGGCATTCGCGGCGATCTTCATCATTACGCTCGCGCTAGGCGTCGGTGCGAACGCGGCGCTGTTCAGCGCGCTACGCGGCTATTTCCTGGCGCCATTGCCATATCCCCATGCCGGGCGGCTGATCGTGATCAACCAATCCGTCCGGGGTACGCAGCATATATCCATCGCCACTTATGACTATCTGCGCCGCAACGCGCACAGCATTTCCGGCGGCGGACTTTCCATCGAAGGGGGCGGAATCCTGACGATCGGAAACAGTCAGGCAAGAAAGGTCCGCCTGGATTCGGCAACGGCTTCGTGGTTCAAGACCGTGGGAGTGAAGCCGTTCCTGGGGAGAACCTTCGGGCCGGATGCCGACAAGCCTAATGGGCCGCGCGAGGTCGTTCTGACCTATCACTTCTGGAAAAACGCGATGCAGGGAGATCCGAATGTCGTCGGCAAGACACTCAATATCAATGCCGCACCGCACACCATCGTTGGTGTCATGCCGCGCGGCTTCTATTTTCCATCACGTGGCATTCAATTTTGGGTGCCATTCAGACTTGAACCTGCCGAACTCTCTCCGGCCAATGTCTTTGACCTGAGCAATTATCGCTTTGTGGCCCGGCTCAGTCCCGGTACGAACCTGGGCACAGCAAAGCTGGAGTTAAATTCACTTGCTCAGCGCCAACTCAAGACGACATCGCCCGGCGACCAGGCCAGCGCAAAGAGAGACCATTACCACATCACGGTTCTGCCGCTTCGTGATTCGCTGATGTCATCGATTGGAACGCGCCTGCTTCTTATCGAGCTCGGCGCCGCCCTGCTCCTGTTGCTGACTGCCGCCATACTTGCCAATCTGGTCACGGTGCGTGTGCTCGCGCGACGGCACGAGACGGCGCTGCGCATCACGCTCGGCGCGAGCCGGTTCGAATTATGGCGTGCCGCGCTGGCCGAAACGCTTCCGCTGGGATTGATCGGCGGCGTGCTCGCCGTGGGATTGGCCTGGTGGGGGACACGGCTCATTGCCGAATACGGCATTGGAGACGCCCGCACCGCCTTCTCCATCACGCCCAATGCCTGGGTCGTATTGTTCAGCTTGGCGCTCGGTTGCATGGTCGGAATCGTCGCGGCATTACCCGCGGCCCTGGGCTCGCGCAAGAAGCTGTTGGCGCGTCTTGGCGAAGGCGGACGCGGCGACATGGGCCAGCGGACGCGGTTGGCCCAGCGCGGTCTGACGGTGGCGCAAATCACGCTGGGCGTAGCCTTGATGATCAACGCTGCATTGCTGGGACTTGCCTTCAACGAGGCGTCCTCGCACCCGATTGGCGTGAACACGCGACACCTATTCATCGCCGACCTCGGATTTCACGGACCCAACTTCAAAGACCAGAAATCGCAGTTCGCCTTTTACCGTAAATTCGGTGACGCAACACGCACCCTGCCGGGCATCGAGCACGCGGGCGTCGCAAGTGAGCTGCCCTTTGCCGGCGGCCTGGACACCTACGGCGGTCTGAAGGGAATAGGCGGCATCGGACCGCATGGCGTCAATTCCGTTATCGAGTTCGTGGACGGTCATGCATTACGCGCCCTCGGAGCGTCGCTCATCCATGGCCGATTGATTGACGGGACGGACATCCGGAATAAAGGCGGGGTCGCAGTCATAGATGCGGCACTTGCGCGCAAGCTGTTCGGCACCACTGACGCAGTCGGCCGCGAAGTCAAACTCAACCACACCTACCACGTCATAGGCGTTATTGACACTTTACGCTGGCGCGCACACCCGAGCGGCCGTCACGCTGGGACGATGTGGCTTCCCTATTCGGTCGCATCCATGGATTCGTCCTTTTACGCCGGATCGGACATGGACCTGGCCGTGCGGAGCCGCCTGCCGTCGGCGACAGTGAAACACGAACTCGAGGGCTTGCTGCACAGACTTGCCCCGGATCAGGCGTTCAGTTTCGTGGTATCGATGCAGGGGCTGAAAGACCGCGCCTACCACGACGACCAAGCCTTGCCCGTCCTGTTCGGCCTCTTCAGCCTCTTGGCACTTATTTTGGCCGGCGTCGGCACCTACGGCACCGTCGCTTACCTGATCCGCCAGCGCCTCGGAGAGTTCGCCGTGCGCCAGGCCGTGGGCGCCACGCCGGGGCGCATCGGCATGCTGGCGCTCGCCCAGGGCATCGTGCTGGCCGCGCTCGGCATCGGACTCGGCATCGTCGCAGGCTTTTTGCTCGCCCGCACCCTGTCGGACCTGATCAGTGGCGCCGGATCGGCCAGCGCTCTAGCCTATGTCGCGGCAGCCCTGGTCATGGCGCTCGCCGCCCTGCTCGCCACCGCCGTTCCGGCGCAGCGCGCCCGCCGCGCCGATCTGCTCTCGCTGCTCCGCCCGCAATGACCGGCCGGGCAGTGTATCTTAGGGAATCTCTGATCCATTCATACGCGGCCGCGCCGGCGCCTTTGCGCGCGACTGGCAAGGATTGAGGAGAGAAGGTTGCTCAGTACCAATGACCGACGAATGACGACGTCCAGGCGTGCGCAAAGGCCCGTCCCCTTGGGGTTTGGCCTCAAAGGCCCGGCTGCTGCGTTGCCCGGCATGACCGTAGTCCCTGCTGCGCAGCTGCGCCGCGCGCCTTGCATCCCGGCCTTTGGTGCACAAACACGATCCGTGTATGAACAGGTCAGAGGTTCCGTAGCGGCATGAGGCAGAACCGCATCCTGATTGCCGACGACCAGCCGGACGTGCGCGGGGCGCTGAGCCTGCTGCTGTCCGGGGAGGGCTACGCGGTGGAGACGGCGGCCTCGCCGGCGGAGGTGCTGGCCGCGCTGGAACGACCCGGCACGGCGGCGTTGATCCTGGACCTCAATTTCCATGCCGACACGACCTCCGGTCGGGAGGGCCTCGCGCTTCTCAAGGAAATCCGCGCCCGCGACGCAGACCTCCCGGTGGTGGTGCTGACCGGCTGGGGCAACGTCGAACTGGCCGTGGAGGCGATGCGCGCCGGGGCCAACGATTTCCTGGAAAAGCCCTGGGAGAACGCGCGGCTGCTCTCGGTCCTGCACAACCAGACGGCGCTGGCCGACGTGCGGGCGGAGAACCAGCGCCTGCGCGCGGAGGCGGAGCCGCAGCCCGAAGGCGAGATCGTCTACCGCTCGCGCGCCATGCAGGACGTCATGGACATGGTGGCCAAGGTGGCCGCGGGCGACGTCGGGGTACTGATCACGGGCGAAAGCGGCACCGGCAAGGGCCTGGTGGCACGCGAGATCCACCGCCGGTCGCCCCGGAACGAGGCGCCCTTCGTGCACGTAAACCTGGGTGCGCTGCCGGAGACCCTGCTGGAAAGCGAACTGTTCGGCCATGCCAAGGGCGCGTTCACGGACGCGCGGACCGAAAAGGCCGGGCGCTTCGAGCTGGCCGACCGCGGCACGCTGTTCCTCGACGAGATATCCAACACCACCGCGGCCGCGCAGGCTAGGCTGCTTACCGTGCTCGAAAGCCACGCGGTCGAGCGGCTGGGCGAGACCCGTCCGCGCAAGGTCGACGTGCGCATCGTCTCTGCCACCAACGCCGACATCGGCGGCCGCATCAAGGACGGCGAGTTCCGCGAAGACCTCTTCTATCGCCTGAATACGGTGGAAATCCACCTGCCCCCCTTGCGCGAGCGCACCGAAGACATTCCGTTGCTCGCCAGCCACTTCCTGGCACGGTTCGCGAAGCGCCACGGCAAGCCGGTCGAGCGGTTCGACGATGCGACCGGCGAGACGCTGGTGAACTACGACTGGCCGGGCAACATCCGAGAACTGGCGCACGTCGTCGAACGCGCCGTGCTCCTGAGCGAGGGCGAGCGGATCGCCCCGTCCGACCTGCGCCTGCCGGAATCGAACCGCGAGTTCCCGCTGGACACCATGTCGCTGGAACAGGCCGAGCGCTACTTGCTGCGGCGCGCGCTCGACCGCGCCGGCGGCGACGCCGAGGCCGCCGCCCGCCAGCTCGGTCTGTCGCGCAGCGCCTTCTACCGGCGCCTCGCCAAGCACCGCACGTGAGATTCATCCCACTGGAATGGCGGCTGGCGGCGCTGGCCTTCCTCGGCGCCTCGCCCGCGCTCGCGCTGCTCGCGATCAGCGTACTCCGGCCCGTGCCGTACTGGATCTTCTGGACCGCCGCCGCCTTCTGCCTGATGGTCGCGGTCGCCGCAGCAGTGCGCATTGGCAGCCGCCTGAGCCGGAGCTTCGAGCGGCTGTCCGGGCTGACCCACAGCGTGCGCGAAGGCGAGTACGGGCTGCGCTCGCGGCACGAGGCGGGCAGCTTCGGGCGCGCGCTGGAGGCCGTGAACCTGCTCGGCGCGGACCTGGCCGGGCTGCAGCGCGCCGGCATCGAATCCGACGCCCTGCTCGGCAAGCTCCTCTCCACGCTGGACCTGGCCATTCTCGTCTTCAACTCCGCCGAACGGCTGGTCGGCGCCAACACCGCCGCCCTCCAGCTCCTGGGGAGCGGCGATGCCGACCTGATCGGTCGGCGCGCCGCGGACCTCGGCATCGCCGACTGGCTCGAAGCCGGCACGCCGCAGCGCGAGAGCCGCCACTTCCCGGGCGGCGAGGGCCCCTGGGAAGCGCGCGTGGCACGCTTCCGCCGTGGCGGGCGTGCCCACCGCCTGCTCGTGATCACCGACCTGTCGCAGGCGCTGCGCGAGGAGGAGCGCCGCACCTGGCGCGGGCTGATCCGCGTGCTCGCCCACGAAGCCAGCAACTCGCTCGGGCCGATCCAGTCCGCGGCCGACACCCTTCGCCGCCGCCTGGACAAGAGCGGTGGCGAGGCACCGCGGCGGGACGACCTGAGCGGGGGCCTTGAACTGATCGAGCGCCGCGCACGCTACCTCTCCGAGTTCATCCGCCGCTACGCCGACCTCGCCCGGCTGCCGCCGCCGCAACCGCAGCCGCTCGATCTCGGCGACCTGCTGCGCCACGTGGCAACGCTGGAAACACGGCTGTCGATCCGCACCGAGGGCCCCGGCCACCTGCGCACCGAGGCCGACCCCTCGCAACTCGAGCAGGCGCTGATCAACCTCGTCAAGAACGCGGTGGACGCGGCGCTGGACACCGGCGGCGCGGTGGACATGCGCTGGCGCACCCACGACGGCCGCATCGAGGTGGACATCCTCGACGAAGGCAACGGCCTGCCGCAGAGCGAGAACCTGTTCGTACCCTTCTTCACCACCAAACCGGGCGGCAGCGGCATCGGGCTCGTGCTCGCGCGCCAGATCATCGAGGCCCACGGCGGGCTGCTCACGCTCGCCAATCGCGAGGACGCGGCCGGCGCGATCGTCCGCCTGCGCCTCCCGGGCAAAGGGAATTAGGGACTCTCGCCACGGCGCTACGGCGCAACGAAAGGATTGCTGTAGGAGCGGGCCCTGCCCGCGATGGGTTTGTCGGATCCCCCTCCAACTCCCCCTTCCTTGCTGCGCAAGCAAGGGGGAGAGCCCATATATTTCTTCCCCGCGATCTCTGCGCCTCTGCGAGAACCCTGCTTCCTTTGCCCCTTGGCACCTCTGCGAGAGTCCTTTCTTACTTCGTTGCGCCGTGGCGGCGTTGCGAAAGATGTTTGTCCTTTATGCCCGGCGCCAGGCGATCACCGGAAGTATCAGGGCGAGGACTAGGCAACCGCCGAAGCCGTAAGCCATAAGCGGGTACAACGTATACGCGGGAAGCAGCAGTTTCACGCCGCCGAAAGCCGAGGCAAGCGCAAACAAGGCCGTGTAGACCGCAATCGCGAACATCACGCCCCCGGCCGCGCGCTTCACCGGCCGCTGCGCACCCACGGCGGGTTCGCGGGACGCGGGCAGACCGACCGAGAGGCCAATCATGAGCGCGGCTGATACCACCAGTGCCACCAAGTCCGCAATCGGCCCCCATCCGACAACCATCAGGCCCGCGCCGACGGCAAGGCCGACGACGATCGACCAGAACGCGGCGCCGGGATGCGCCCGCCGCCAGGTGAGTCCGAGGACGAGCGGGGCCAGGAGCGCGATGTTCACCGCGCTGTTGACGATGAGCAGGTGCAGGATGCTTTTTACGCCCAGCGCCCCGGCGATGCCGATCAGCCCGAGCGCGACCTGCACGGCGAAGCTGAGGTAGACGGCCCGGCGGCCCGTGAAGCGGTGCCCCAGGTAGCGATCGATGACGTCGAACTGCACGATCGAGGCAATGTTGTTGATCGATGCATCCCCGGTGGAGAACACCAGCGCGAGGCCGCCGAGCAGGAACAGCACCGCCGCCCAAGTCGGGAACAGGTGCACCACGAGCCGGGTCGCGGCCTGGTCGGGAGCGATTGCGGGCATCAGGTGGAACGCGATCATGCCCATGACACCCGAACCCAGCGCGAACGGGATCCACAGGGCCGGGAACCCGCACATGGCGCGGGCGGCGCTGCGGTCGTCACGCGCGGAGAACATGCGCTGCCACAGAACGGGATTGGCAATCGCGAGCGCGGCCAGCGTGAGGAAGAAATCGAGCATATGCACCGGGCCCCAGGCCAGCACGTCGCGCTGCCCGGCCCCCAGGTGGTTCACGAAGTTCGAGAGGTTCACGTCATGGGACGCGAGCGCAAGGCTCACCGCAACGGCGAGCCCCGCTATGATCAACTGGTAGACGTGCGCGCGTGCCGTGCCCTCGTAGCCGCCGAGCGCCGTGTACAGGATCAGCACCCCGCCGCCGATCAGTAGTGACGGTGTCGTGCCAATGTTCAGCAGCGAATCGAGCACGATGCCGATGGCGACGACGACCGAGACAATGCCGATCACGCTCGCAAGCAGTACTGTCACCAGCGCGGCCAGGCGCGTTCGCTCGTCGTAGCGCGCGCCGTAGTACTCGACCAGCGTCACGCCTCGGGGCATGGAGGCGCGCATGCGCGAAACCAGGTTGACCGGCCAGACGAAGAACAGGACCGGCACCGCTACGCCCAACGCATACCAGATGGGCCCCGACAGCCCGTACTTGAACCCGCTCTCGGCCGCTGCGAGCAACGTGTAGTTACTGGCATAGACCGCGACCAGCGTGGCAATCAGCGCCCCGGTGCCAAAGTCGCGATGCCCGACGTAGGCGACTTCCTCTGCCTCCGTGCCGGCCCGGTTCTTGAGGAAATTGCGCAGGTTCCAGCCCAACAGGCCCAGGAAATACAGCCCCACGACGATGACCACTTCCTTCCGCACCTCGGCCCTCCGGGCATCCCAGTCGCCCGATTATGCCCCATGCGCAATCCCCGCGAACCTCGAGCCGGCAGCTTGAACCGTCTTCCAGCCGCACGAAAGTAGGCATCCGAATGTCGGTTTCCATAAAACGTGGAGGGCGGGAACCGACCCATTCCGGTCATTAAGGTCGTCTGTAAACGGACATTTAAGCGGTCTTTATTGGTCTGGCGTAGCTGCGTCAGGGCTGATAATGCGCTACGCTTAGCGCACTAAGCGCTTTAGAAGCCGAAAA
>JBJKSR010000125.1:0-4281 GCA_046703965.1 Gammaproteobacteria bacterium
GCGCTCGCCGGAGGATTCGGTTTCGACCCGGTAGGGCGCGTACGTCGGTCCGAGCACCGTGCCCGTCGTTTGCATCGACTCGGCCTCGCAGGTGGTCCACGGCTGCTCGGCGCCGACGCCACCGGCCGCGCGGACGAGGCTTCCCAGCGTCAGCGCGAGTAGGAGGATCCCGAACGTGCGACGGACCGGCCGTTGGGAGTTCATCGTCAGAAAATGCGATTCAAGCCGCCTGGGCGGGTTGGTACCTGACCGCGACCGAACGACCGGGACGGCATGGGGTCGGGCGGCCCGCCACCACGATCGCATGGGTGCGTCGATTCGAGCGATCGGCCTCGATCGTCACCACGTCCGCCTCGATCGCAATCCGGAACCGGTCGCCGCGATAGACCAGGTTGAACTGCAGCCGCCGCCATTTCGCCCTCAGGCGCGGGTTGATGACGAGGCGCTCCCCGTCGGTTTGCACGCCGCCGAAACCCTGCACGGCGGTCATCCACGCCCCGCCGTTGGCGGCAGGGTGCGACCCCCCCATGAAGATCGTGCCCACGTACAGCTTGTACTTCGCCTCCAGGTCGATCTTCGCGGTCTGCAGGAAATACCGGTAGGCGCTCTCCAGCTCGCCGAATTCCGTCGCGACCATGGCGTAGGCGCAGGCGCTCAGACTCGACCCGTGCTCGGTCCGTGGCTCGTAGTTCGCCCAGTTCGTCCGCTTGACCGCGGCCGGGTAGCGCGTCCGGAACAGGTTGAGCATCATCACCACGTCGGCCTGCTTGATGACCTGCGTCGGCACGGCCAGGCCCTGCGCGGCGCCCAGATACTCGTTGGGATGCACCATCCGCGACTTCACCTCCGAGACCGAGCTGTCCTTGAGCTGAAAATAGCCGTCGAACTGCTCGATGAGACCGGAGTCGGCGGCCGGCTCCGGCACGTAGAGGCGCTTCGCGACCTGGGCGAAGGCGCGCAGCTCCCGGCCGATACCGAGCTTCCGGACGAGCGTGCGCAGGATGCCGGGATGGTGCCCGCGGAAATGGTCGACGACCGCCCCGGCGATGCGGAAGGTCTCCTTCACCCCCGCGTTCGTGAAGGCGTTGTTGTTGACGCGCTCGTGGTACTCGTCCGGCCCGGTGACATCGAGCACCTCGTAGCGGCTCTTGTCGGCCTTGAAATAGAGGTAGGAGGAATAGAAGCGGGCGCACTCCAGGATCACCTCGGCACCGCCCTCGCGCAGGAGGGAGTCGTCGCCGGTCAGCTGAAAATACCGCCACATCGCGATCGCCACGTCGCCGCTGATGTGAACCTGCTTGTCGCGGAAATAGGTCCGCAGCGCGCGCCCCGTGAAGGGATCGCCAACGTTGTAATACGTGCAAGCCTCGTCCCCCGTGTCCTGGCTCTCCCACGCGTAGAACGCGCCGCGATAGCCCGGCACCTCGGTCCGCGCCTTGCGCCGGGCGCCGTCGAGGGTGCGGATCCGGTAGCGCAGCAGCTCCGCCGCCCGTTCCGGCCAGGTGTGGAGGAAGAACGGCAGGATGAACATCTCGGTATCCCAAAAGACCGCGCCCTTGTAGACCTGGCCCGACAGGGCGCGCGCGGGAATCGAGTTCGCGCTGCCCGGCAGCGGCGCCGCCATCAGCAGCTGCAGGGTGCTGTACCGCAGCGCGAGCTGCGCCTCGTCGTCGCCGTCGATCCGGACGTCGCACCGCTCCCATTTCTCCGCCCATTCCTGGTCGTGGCGCGCCAGGCACTGCTCGTAGCCGAGCGCCCGCGCCTGGCGGACCGCCTCGACTGCGGCCTCCGTGAGCGGGCGCCCGACCCGGTCGTTGTCGGTGAAGACGGCGAAGTACTTCACCAGCGTGTACGCGCGGCCCGCCTCGGCGTGGAAGGTGACGACCCGCAGGTTGCGCCCGTCCTTCACCTCATGGATTTCGCCCGCCAGGCCGTGCGCGATCGCCTCGGCCACGACCACCTGCTTGCGCAGTTGATGCGTGCGACCGTGCACGAGCAGCACGTCGCCGCACTTCTCCATCTCGAGGTGCGGGAGATGCGGCCCGTTCAGGTCCCAGATGTTCCCGTCGATTCCCGTGCGGATCGTCACCCTGGCCGCTCGGTCGCACGTGACCGTCAGCCGGGTGAGTCCGAGATTCGGCGTCGCGGCGCTCAGGATCCGTTCGGAGCGGAGCGTGAGCGTCTTGCCGCGCCCCGCAAAGGTCGTCTCGCGCTCGAACCGGGCGTTGGTGAAATCAAGCGTCTGGCGATGCCGCCGCACCCGCGGGCCCAGCGCCGAGAGGCCGGCGCCGTCGAGCGCCACCCGCGTGAAGGCGCCGTTGGGGGCGTTGACCGGCTCGCGCCAGGCCGAGCCCACCTGGTCGAAGAGCCCCGCGAGGGTGATGCCGACGGCCTGCTCCGGACCGAACTCGTCGAGCGTGCCGCGGTAGCCCATGTAGCCGTTGGCAATCTGATAGAGGTTGCCGCGCCGCAGGAGGCTTTCGCGGTCTCCGGGGTGCTCACGGGTGCTGATCGACCATGGTTGTTTCATTGTCCCGTTAAATGGCCTGGGGCTCGTCGCGCACGCGCAGCATCAGCACGGCGGCGACCACCAATGAAAGTCCCCCCAGCAGGATCGCGTCGATCGCGTGGTCGTGGAACAACGTGCGCTCGACCAGGCCGAGCACCGCCGCGGCGAGGATCTGCGGGATGACGATGAAGTAATTGAACATGCCCATGTACACGCCCATCTTGCGGAACGGCACCGCGTGGCTGAGGATCGCGTAGGGGATCGTGAGCAGGCTGGCCCAGGCGACGCCGAGCCCGATCATCGAGACGATCAGCAGGTGCGGCGTGCGGAACACGTACATCGACGCCAGTCCGAGCCCGCCGATCACGAGGCAGACCACATGGGTGACGACGCGGCCGATGCGCCGGGCCAGCACCGGCAGCAGGAACGCCACCACCGCGGCCACGCCGTTGTACACGGCCATCATCACGCCCACCCAGTTGGCGCCCGCGTTGTAGGCGGCGCTCTGCGGGTCGGTGGTGCCGTAATAGTGGCTCGTGACCGCCGACGTCGCATAGATGAAGAACGCGAACAGCGCGAACCAGGTGAAGATCTGCGCCCAGGCGAGCTGGCGCATGGTCGGAGGCATGTTGTTGGCATCGTACACGAGCTCGACGAGCCCGCGCTTGCGGCCCGCCTGGTAGCGCAGGGCGGCGACGATCTGGAGCAGCCCGTAGAAACCGGCGCCGAAGGAGAGAATGTAGAGCCCCTTGTCCCAGGCGAAACGCCAGATGGCGGCGCTCGCGATCAGGCCCGCGGCCAGAATGAACGCGCCGACCGTGTGGTAACGCCGCACGTCGAGCACCAGGTCGGGCTCCCCGGCGGCCGCCTCCTCCGTCCCGGCGGCATGAAAGGCCTGCTGCTCCTCCGGTGAGTACTCCCGCGTCCTGAGGACGGTCCACAGCACGGTGGCCAGGTAGACCACGCCGCCGCAATAGAAGGACCAGCGGACCGAGGCCGGGATCTGACCTTCCGGGGCCGTGTTGGCCACGTGAAACCAATTCGTGAACAGATACGGCAGCAGCGAGCCCACCACCGAGCTCGCGCCGATGAAAAACGTCTGGACCGCAAACCCCATGGTCCGCTGCTCGTCGGGCAGCATGTCGCCGACGAAGGCGCGCATGGGCTCCATCGTGATGTTGATGGACGCATCCATGATCCAGAGCATGCCCGCGGCAAACCACAGCGCGGGCGAGTTCGGCATGACCAGCAGCGCGCCCGAGGCGAGCAGCGCCCCGGCGAGGAAGTAGGGCTTGCGCCGGCCGAGCCGGTTCCAGGTCTTGTCGCTCATGTAGCCGACGACCGGCTGCACCAGCAGGCCGGTGACCGGGCCGGCGATCCACAGGATCGGGATCTGGTCCACGTGCGCGCCGAGCGTTTCGAAGATACGGCTCACGTTCGCGTTCTGCAGCGCGAAACCGAACTGGATGCCGATGTAGCCGAAGCTCATGTTCCAGAGCTGCCAGAAACTCAAACGGGGCTTTTGTCGGATGGTCATGGGAGGGATCGGGGTTGATCAGGCGGTGCGCTTGAGCAGCACGCGCCGGCTGATTTCCTCCACAGTGACTTCCACCAGGTCGCGGACAACAAAGTCCGCTCCGTTTTCGCGCAATTCGCGGGCGTTGTCCTCCCGCGCGACCCCGACCACCAGGCCGAAGCCGCCCGCCGCGCCGGCGCGAACGCCCGACACGGCGTCCTCCACCACGATCGCGCGCGCCGGGGGCACGCCGAGA
>JBJKSR010000126.1:0-4825 GCA_046703965.1 Gammaproteobacteria bacterium
CCTGGTCGAGGGTCTTGAACACCACGTTGCCCCCCATCAGCAGCTCCTGGGGGTTGCCGGGCGCGAACACCACGGGATGGTGGTTCCATCCGAAGCGATATTTGATCTTCGATCCCGCAAGGCCGAATTTATAGGACGGCCATGGACTCACGTTGGTGATCAGCCCCGTGCGGCGATTCTCCTTCCACTGCAGGCTGTAGTACCCGCTGCCGTAGGTAACCCAGGGCCGACCGGGCGTCGGCACCACCCAGCTCATCTCGGCTCCCTGCACGGTCTTCCAAACCGGCGGGATTTTGCCCAGGCGCACGGCACTCGGTGCTTCGACCGAGCCGCGGTCCTGCTGCGCGCCGTAAATGTGGAACGGGAACTGATGATCGAGGTTCGCGTGATAGAACTGCCCGGTCGGCTGGTTGTCCTCGCTGCTGAAAGCCTTGCCGCCATTCTGGGTGACGGTCGCCCCGCCGTCATTGCCCTCGATGAAGATCTGCGGGTTGTTCGGGTTGATCCACAGCACGTGGTTGTCGCCATGGGGCGGATGCAGGGCCTTGAGCTTCTTGCCCGCATCGTGCGAGACGTACAGCCCCACGTTGGGCAGGTAGATCGTATTGGGATCCTTCGGATCCACGTATACGTTCATGTAGTAGAAGGCCCGCTGCGTGATGTTCATGCTGTTGTTGACGAGCTTCCAGGTCCGCCCGCCGTTGTCCGACCGGAACAGACCACCTGCCTGGCCTTTGTAGTCGGCCTGAATCAGCGCATACACGACATTGGGCTGACTCGGCGCGACCGCGAGGCCCACCTTCCCGAAGATGCCCGTCGGCAGTCCCGGGCGGTGCGTGATATTGCTCCAGTGCGCCCCGCCGTCGGTCGTCTTGTAGATCCCGCTGCCCGGGCCCCCGCTGGTAAAGGTCCAGTGCCTGCGCGACATCTGCCACATCGCCGCGTACACCACCTGCGGATCGGACGGATCCATCGCCAGGCTGATCGCGCCGGTCTTTTCGTTCACGTACAGAATCTTCTTCCAGCTCTTGCCTCCGTTGGTGCTCTTGAAGACGCCGCGTTGCGGGTTCGGCCCGAACAAATGTCCCAGCGCCGCCACGTACACCACATCGGGGTTGTTCGGATCCACGAGGATCCAGCTGATGATGTGAGTCGCCCCCAGCCCGATGTACGTCCAGCTCTTGCCCCCATCGGTGGACTTGTACATCCCGTGTCCGGTCATCACCGTATTGCGGGGCGCGGAGTCGCCCGTGCCCACGTAGATGATTTTCGGGTTCGAGGGCGCGATCGCCATCGCCCCGATATTGTTGCTCTTGAAGTCCTTGTCGGAGATGTTCTTCCAGCTGTGACCGTAATTGTTGGTCTTCCAGACGCCTCCGCCCGCCGCACCCAGGTAAAAGACATTCGGCTTGCCGGGAATGCCGGCGACCGCGGTGACGCGTCCGCCGCTGTACGGACCGACGCTGCGCCAGTGCAGCGCGCGGGTGAGCTTGCCGGTGGGAACGGACGCCGCGAACGCAACCGAAAATGCTAGGAATAGGCTCGAAAGCAGCACAATGTAGCGGGCTTTGAACATAGTTGGTGGCCTCATTATTTAAGTGAATGTAGCCCGCACGTGGGAGATCCCCTGCGATCGCGAACGTGCGTCAAGATCCGGGACACGGACGTTTGGCGGCGTGGGACGATCCGTGCTTGCCACCCCCCTCCGGCTCGTCTTCACGCTTATCATATCGGATGAGGCGCTGTCGGATCAGCCCCGGAAGGCCTCCTTGGATCACCAAACTGCGCCCACACGAGCCTAGAGCGCGACCAACCGAGGGGAGAATCCGTCGAGCCCGCATACGATTCCTGGTAGCAGGCACGCGCGGCGCCCATAAATGATGCGCGCTATGCGGTTGTCGCCGGCAGGTCTCGATCGCCGTGAAGCTTATGCACTTCGCTCTGGCGGGGATGATTGCCGCTGCGTGCCCGGGCGCCCGCGCACACTGCCGCGATAAGCGTCCCGTCGATCGGCCGGACCGCCGGGGGTGAGCGTTCCCCGCGGCCGCGTCCCGCCCCGCGGACGGTTGTGATCAAGGCGCCGTGGCTGTTCAACGCCAAGTCGCCTTATCCCCACTCGACGCCCGCGCTCCCGGGAACGAAGAACACGCTCACCACCGCGACCACGGCGATGGACCTGGGCGCAGTGCCGCCCATCGTGGACAACCCGCCTCGTTGGCGCTTTGACCGGATGCCCGGCGTCGTGCTCGCTGAGCAGCAGACCCCGAGCACTGTCAACCTGTCCTAACGCGGCCTTGGCAATCCCCACGGGAGCGACGGGCTGTACACGACTTACAGTTTCATCTCAGGACCGACCGCTGCGCTATCTCGACATCTCCAGTCCGTTCAGCAACCTCTTCAGAGCCAACAGTCCGGTGATGATCCGTTATCTGACATAAGAGGCGGGTGTGCACAGCAATGAGTCCCTCGGCACGACACGGGCGCTGATCCCGGTGTACACGGTCGCGGACCTGACCGGGCCGTACTCGGTAGGACCGCACTGGCGTGTGCAAGGAGGGGTTGCCCATCTCGACAACCCTCGCTACGCCTCGCGGGTGTTCATCGTCGGCGCCCAGCTCGAGCCGGCGTTGGCACGCCAGTTTTATCTCAGGCTCCGATACCGCCTGTGATCGGCGGGGAACGCGCTGCTATCATGGACCGCCACGCCCGCAACCGGGCGCCCAAGGAGCTGTGTGATGATCAAAGGCAGCGTGATCCGGCGCGCCGATCATGCGATCGACGGGCTGTTTCTGGACCGCTGGTCGCCGCGGGCGATGAGCGGCGAGCCGCTCTCTCACGAAGAGTTGTTGAGCTTGTTCGAGGCGGCACGCTGGGCCCCGTCCTCCGCGAACATCCAACCGTGGCGCATGCTGTTTGCCCGGCGGGATACGCCGCAGTGGGATATCTTCTACGGGCTGCTGGCGCCGCGCAATCAGGCCTGGACCCACCAGGCCGCTGCGCTCGTGGTCTTCGTTTCGAAGATACTCAATGAGCGCACCGGGCAGCCCGCAGTGACGCATTCATACGATACGGGAACGGCGTGGGGCTTTTTCGCGCTGCAGGGCTACCTTAAGGGCTACGTCGTGCATGGCATGGCGGGATTCGACTACGATCGGGCGAGGCGCGAGCTGAACATCCCGGAGGGATTCCGGGTCGAAGCGATGGCCGCCGTCGGTCGGCCCGGACCGAAGGAGTCGCTTTTACCGGCACTGCAGGCGCGCGAGACTCCCAGTGAGCGCAGGCCGCTCGAGCAGACCGTGTGTGAGGGCGCCTGGCGGTTCGAGGGTTAGCTCGCCTGCGAGCTGCGTGCAGTGAGGGCCGATCCTGCGGACCTTTGAGCATGTCCCGAAATGGCCGTCCGATCCGGAACGCTTTCCCTCGGGCCCGACACTTCCCTTGCGCCCGCCCGTGGGCGTCCAGGTTATTTCGAGTATCTGGCGGAGAGGGTGGGATTCGAACCCACGGACCCCGTAAAGGATCTCCTGTTTTCAAGACAGGTGCCTTAAACGGCTCGGCCACCTCTCCCAGATCGATTTTTGAGGATCAAATCCGACGGTGTCTCGGTATTTGATCTTGCGGATATTTGCGCATCCGGAAAAATCGCATGTATTAACATTCAATATCAATAATCAGCGATTGTACTATCGGTCTTGAAAGCCGGCATCGAGCGATCCGGTCGCGGGTTCGACTCCGGCCCCCTCTGCCAAGAAACTCAAGCACTTGGGTCCGTCTCTTTAACAATCCCGGGAGTACGCGTCGTGGCGCATGTTGCAGCAAGTCCGGGACCACCCACCGCGCCCGCCGGGCACGCTGATGTCCGCTGAGCACAAAATAGCCGCAAGCGCGTCCTCGACGCAACGCATACCGGGACTGCGCTCGATCGTCTTTGCGGCATTGACGGTATCGCTGGCCGGGTTTCTGTTCGGGTACGACACGGGGGTCCAGGCCGGCGTGCAGGGGTGGGTGCAGCAGTACTTTCACCTGAGCAATTTCTGGATCGGCTTCACAATCGCCAGCCTGGACATCGGCTGTGTCGCCGGTGCCGCGAGCGGGGGTTTCCTCGCTGATCGGTTTGGACGCAAGGCCGTGCTGGTGCTGTGCGCCGTTCTGTTCGGGGTCTCGGGCGCCGCGTCTGCCGTACCCCAACAACTGTGGCAACTGATCGCTGCGCGTGTGATGGGTGGGCTGGCCCTCGGCGCTTCATCCATGGTTGCGCCCGTGTACATCTCGGAGATCGCCCCGGAGCGACACCGCGGCCGGCTGGCCGCGCTCTTTCAGCTCGGGATCGTCATCGGCATATTCCTGGTGTATTGGGTCAACTACGGCATCGCCGAGCACGGCCTGCGCGCCGCGGCGGCGGCCGTCGACTGGAATTTGCAATGGGGGTGGCGGTGGATGCTCGGCAGCGAAGTCGTGCCGGCGCTGGTGTTCCTGGCGCTTCTGATTCCGATCAACGAAAGCCCGCGCTGGCTCATCGTCAATAACCGCCGGCGTGAAGCCAAGGGTATCCTGGACCGCTTCTTCGGGCCGGAAAAGGCCGATCGGGAAATCGCCGCGCTCACGGCCGTGGCGGCCGAGGAAGAGGGGCGATTTCTCGAGCTGTTCGCTCGTCGTTATCGACTGCCCCTGATCGTGGCATTGTTTTTGGCGGTGTTTTCGCAATTCAGCGGCATTAATTCGATCATCTATTACGCGCCCCGCATCTTTGGCGCGGCCGGCATGAAAACCGGCAGTGCCTTCGGCTCCACGGCCCTGGTGGGCACCGTGAACCTGCTGTTTACCTTCG
>JBJKSR010000127.1:0-6696 GCA_046703965.1 Gammaproteobacteria bacterium
CGGCCCCGGGCGCCTGCGGCGCCCGGTCGGGATCCGGGAGCGGGAGGTCGAACAGGTCCGGTGAAACCACTTCGGACAACGTCGGTATCCGGTCCTGTCGCGGGCCGGGATCGTCGATGCCGGAAAGGTGGGGTTCCTTGCGGTCGTCAGTCATTGGGCGAGCGGGTCAGATGTCATGAACCTGTAAAGCATAGCCGCGATCGCGGTAGAAGCGAAAGTGCTCGCGTCCCTTTTCCCGGCTGGCGGGGTCCCCGCCGACCACCTCGGCGAGGCGTTCGAAGCGGCTGAAGAATGCCGGGATGTCGTCGGCCAGGTTGATCAACAGGCCGGGCACCGGTTCCGGGGCGCGCGCGCAGTCGAGCGTGATCGGGGCCGCCGGCGTTGCGCCCAGGCGGGCGTGCGGCAGGAAACTCGTGTCGCTGAATGTCCACAGCATCTCGTCCAGGTGGGCCAGTTGGACTTCGTCTCCGGCGTGGATGTGCAGGCCCTGGCCGAGGCCGAACGCCTTGCGGGCCAGGCGGCACGTGAAGCGCTCGCGGCCGAGCGCCTCGCCGTCGCGGGTGATGTAGAAGTCGATCCGGGTCACACCTGTCCGCTTTCTTCCCGCAGCCACTCCACGAGCAGCGACACCGGGCGGCCCGTCGCGCCTTTCTGACCGCCCGTGAGCCAGGCGGTACCGGCAATGTCGAGATGCGCCCAGCGCAGGCCCTTCGTGAAGCGCGAGAGGAAGCAGCCGGCGGTGATCGCTCCCCCTTCGCGCCCGCCGACGTTGGCGAAGTCGGCGAAGTTGCTCTTCAGGTCGGACTGGTAGTCGTCCCACAGCGGCAGGCGCCAGGCACGGTCGCCCGCGCGCTCGCCGGCCTTGAGCAACGTGTCGGCCAGCGTGTCGTCGTAGCTCATCAGGCCGCTGGCGTGGTGGCCGAGGGCGACCACGCAGGCGCCGGTCAGGGTCGCCATGTTCACTACCGTGCGCGGCTTGTAGCGCCGCGAATAGGTGAGGGCGTCGGAGAGGATGAGCCGGCCCTCGGCGTCCGTGTTCAGCACTTCGACCGTCTGGCCGGAGAGCGAGGTCAGGATGTCGCCCGGCTTGGTGGCGTTGCCGCCGGGCAAATTCTCCACCGCCGGCGTCAGTCCCACGAGATTGATCGGCAGCCCGAGCTCGCAGGCCGCCACCAGCGTGCCGAAGACGCTGGCGGCGCCGCACATGTCGAATTTCATCTCGTCCATGCGCGCCGGCGGCTTGAGCGAGATGCCGCCGGCATCAAAGGTGACGCCCTTGCCCACCAGCGCGATCGGCTTCTCGCCGCGTTGGCCGCCGCCGTATTCGAAGATGATCATTTTGGGCGGCTGGCGGCTGCCCCGCGACACGCCGAGCAGGTTGCCCATGCCGAGGCGCTTCATTTCCGCCTCGGCCAGGACGCGAACCTTGAGCGCCGGGTACCGGCGGGCCAGCTTGCGTGCTTCCGAGGCCAGGTAGGACGGCGTGCACACGTTGGCCGGCAGGTTCCCGAGGTCGCGGGCGACGGCGACCCCGCGGGCGATGCCCAGGCCCGTCGCCACGCCGCGCTTGGCCGCATTGGCGGCACTGCGCGAAGCCACGAGCAGCGTCAGGCGCTTGAGCCGCTGCTTCTTTGCGGGCTTGGATTTCATTTTGTCGAAACGGTAGCTCGCATGCTCGCTGGCTTCGGTCACCGCGCGCGCGAGCTGTTCGGTATCGGCGTCTTTCACGGGCAGCTCGGCCAGCAGGCTGGCCGCTTCGCCGACGCCGAGGTCGAGCAGCGTCCTGGTGGCGGCCGCCGCGGCCTTGCGCACGGTCAGGGCATCGGATTGGCTGCGCTTCCCGAGTCCGACGAACAGGACGCGTTCGGCGCTCAGGCCGGCGACTCCGCAACTCGACAGCGTGTTTCCGGTCTCGGCGTCGAAGTGTGTGCCGAGCTGGCGCTTCAGCGCGCCCTTGGCGGCCTTGTCGAGGCTCGCCGCGGAGGGCGGGAGTTCACCGCCCTGATACACTCCCACTACCAGACACGCCGTCTTCAGTGTGGTGGCTGCGCTGCTTTTGACGCTGTATTCCATGAATCTCTCCAATGTCCTCTTCGGTTTGTGGCTGCCGAGCGGCGGGCCCGGTGAGAGCCTGGCGTGCCGACAGGATCGTCCAAGTTTAACGGATGGGACGGCGACAAAGGGATCGCATCCCGTCGGCCGCACCCGCTTTCCCGAGTTCGCCGGGACGGGGAGCTGACGTGTCGCTCGGCATCTTCGGCCGCTACGTCGCGCGCGAAACGGCCATGACCTGGGCCGCGGTCGCCACCGTGCTGGTGCTGGTGGTGGTGGTCAACCGGTTTGCCGTATATCTGGGCGAGGCGGCGGCCGGGCAGATTCCGGCGACCGCCACCTTCGCCCTGCTGGGACTGAGCGTCATCGGCCTGCTGGAGATCATCGTCCCGGTCAGCCTGTTCCTCGCCGTCGTCCTGGCGCTCGGGCGGTTTTACCGGGACGAGGAAGCGGTGGCGGCCTTTGCCTGCGGTCTGACCCCCTCGCGGCTGTATCGTCCCTTCGTCCTGCTCGGCGCGCTGGCCGCCGTGCTGCTCGCCGGGCTCGCCCTGTGGGCCTCGCCCTGGGCGCACGCCACCGCTCACCGGATGCAGGTGCGCGCGCAGAACCAGGCCCAGGTCAGCGTGCTGGAAGCGGGGCAGTTCAAGTCCCTCGCGGGCGGGCGGGGCGTGTTCTACGCTGGGCGCATCGATCGGGAGGGACAGTTGCATTCGGTGTTCGCCGAAATGCAGCGGGGAAGCACTCCGACCTTGATCACGGCGAGCAGCGGTCGGCTGGTCACCGCGCCGGACGGCGAGCGCCATCTGGAACTGGGGGCCGGATACCGTTACCAGGGTATTCCGGGCGCGCTCGACTGGACGCGGACGCGCTTCGGCAGCGCGAGCGTCCTGGTCCAGCCGCCGGGGCATGCCCCGGCCAGTGCCACCGATTACGATCGCATGTCCACCGCCCGGCTGACGGCGCTTGCCGCACCCGGCGCGTGTGCCACGCTGCAGTGGCGACTGGTACAGCCGTTGACGGCGTTGCTGATGATTCTCATTGCCGTCCCGCTGGCCCACATGCGCCCGCGCCAGGGCCGTTACGCCAGGCTGGTGCCTGCCATCCTTGTCTACCTCATCTACTTCAACCTGCTCGGCGTGGCCCGCATTTGGGTGGCGCACGGCGAGGTCGGTACCGGCGTCGGCGTGTGGTGGGTGCCGGCCCTTGCCCTGCTGTTCGGCCTGTTCCTCGTGTGGCAGCGATACGGGCGCCGCCGGACGCACCCGCTCGCGGAGGCCGGGCATGCAGGTTGACCGCTACCTGTCGCGGACCGTGCTGCTGGGCGTCGTGGTCGCGCTGCTGGCGCTCGTGGGCATGGCCTTTCTGCTCACCGTCCTGAGCGAGCTGCACAACATCGGTACCGGCAGCTTCACCGCGAGCACGGCGTTCGCTTACTCCGCGCTCACCATGCCGCAGACGACGTACGACATGTTGCCGGTTGCGACACTCATCGGCGCGGTGTTCGCGCTCGGTGCGCTCGCGGCGAACAGCGAGTTGGTGATCCTGCGTGCCTCGGGCGCGAGCCTGCTGCGCCTTGCCCGCGCCCTTTCGTGGGCCGGCGCGATTCTTGCGGTCGCCGCCGTGCTGCTCGGCGAATTCGTTGCGCCGCCGGCCAAGCGCGTGGCGGAAACCCTGCGCGTGCAGAAGCTGTATTCGCAGATCAACGCGGTCGGCCCCGGCGGCGTCTGGCTCCGGGCAGGGCAGGACATCGTGCACGTCGTCAAGGTCGACGACCCGACGCGCCTCTCCAACGTAGCCATTTATACGTTGAGTTCGAAGGGTACGATCAGCGAGGTGCGCCACGCCGCCGCCGCCCGCTACGCCAACGGCGGATGGACGCTGCGCGGGGTCCGCGGCGTCCGCTTCGGCGAGTCTCGCGTGACCCCGCTGAAGGCGCGGGAACAGTCCTGGCCGGACTTCGTCGCGCCCGCCACGTTCCGCACCCTCGTCGTGAGTTCGGAGAACCTGTCCTGGCGGGGGCTGCTCAATTACATCGATTACCTGCGCGCCAATCACATGGCGACTGCCCGCTACGAAATCGCGTTCTGGCACAAGGTCTCGGTGCCGGTCGCCGTGTGGTTGATGGTGCTGCTCGCGTTGCCGTTCGCCCTGGGGAGAATGCGCTCGACCGGCGCCGGGCAGCGCCTCGCGCTGGGGGTGGTGATCGGGCTCGTCTACTACCTGGTGGACCAGACGATGCTTCAGGCCGGCGAGGCGTTCCACATCGCACCGCTGGCCGCGGCCTGGGCGCCGACGGCCCTGCTCGCGCTCGCCACCGTGGCCGTAACGCGCCGTGTCCGCTGAGGGCCAGCCTGCACGGGACTGGTAGAATCCTCCCGCATCAGTCGACCGGCGAACCGCGTGTGAGCGCACCCGACAGGAGCGAACTGCAAGCCGCGCTTGACGCGGCACCCGAACCCTGGCTCGGCGGCGAGTTTTCCGCCGCCGGCTGGCCCGTGGAATGGGATGTCTCCGCGCAGCGGGTGCGGGTCCGCGTGCAGCCGGGCTATCCGCTGCGCCGCTCCCGCGCGGCAACTGCCGCGCAGATTGCCAAGGCACTGGCCCCCGCCGCGGGCGGGGTGGCGGTCGACGTGGAGCTGGCGCCGGAGATCCGGGCGCATGCGGTGCAGCCCAACATGGTGCGCCTGGCGGGGATAAAGAACGTGCTCGCCGTGGCATCGGCCAAGGGCGGCGTGGGCAAGTCTACGGTGGCGGCCAATCTGGCGCTCGCCCTCGCCGACGAGGGCGCCCGGGTGGGCATGCTCGATGCCGACATCTACGGGCCCAGCCAGCCGCGGTTGCTGGGACTGCAGGGCCATCCGCATTCCCACGACGGAAAGCAGTTGGAACCGTTGTCGGCCTATGGCCTGAAGGTGATGTCGGCCGGCTTCCTGGTCGATCCCGCGACGCCCATGATCTGGCGCGGACCGATGGTGACCCAGGCGTTGACCCAACTGCTTTCGGGAACGGCCTGGGGCGAACTCGACTACTTGATTGTGGACATGCCCCCCGGCACCGGCGACATCCAGTTGACGCTCGCCCAGCGGGTGCCGGTCGCCGGCGCCGTGATCGTCACTACACCGCAGGAAATTGCGGTCGCGGATGCCCGCAAGGGATTGGCCATGTTCCGCAAGGTGGAGGTGCCCGTGCTTGGCATCGTCGAGAACATGGCCGGGTTCCGCTGTGCGCACTGCAACGAGGTGACGGAGATATTCGGCGCCGGCGGCGGCGCCCGCCTGGCCGAGGAATCGGAGGTGGAGTTGCTGGGCCGGATTCCGCTCGACCCGCGCATCCAGGTCAATGCCGACGGCGGTCATCCCAGCGTGGTTGCGGATCCCTTCGGCGAAAACGCCGCCGATTACCGTGCCGCCGCGCTCAAGGCCGCCGCCGTACTCGCTCGGCGCAGCCGAAGCACGCGCGCCGGGCCCGACATCGTCATGGAATGAGGATCCTGAAATGAGTGTCAAGTCCGATCACTGGATCCGGCGCATGGCCGCCGAGCACGGGCTGATCGAGCCTTTCGAAGCCGGGCAGGTTCGCGAGAACGAGGGAGGGCGCATCGTCTCCTATGGCACATCGAGCTACGGCTACGATGTGCGTTGCGCCGACGAATTCAAGATCTTCACCAACATCAACACGTCGATAGTGGACCCCAAGGCGTTCGACGAGAAGAGTTTCGTCGACGTCAAGGCCGATGTGTGCGTGATCCCACCCAACTCTTTCGCCCTGGCACGGACGGTGGAATACTTCCGCATCCCCCGCAATGTGCTGACCATCTGCCTCGGCAAATCCACCTATGCCCGTTGCGGGATCATCGTCAACGTGACGCCGCTCGAACCCGAATGGGAGGGCCATGTGACGTTGGAGTTTTCCAACACCACGCCGTTGCCCGCCAAGATTTACGCCAACGAGGGCGTCGCCCAGATGGTGTTCTTCGAATCCGACGAGCCGTGCGACGTGTCGTACAAGGATCGCGGTGGCAAGTACCAGGGGCAGAAGGGCGTGACCCTGCCTCACGCCTGACAAAGGACTCCCGCAACGCCGTAAAGAAGAAGAGTTCTCGCAACGACGCAACGGCGCCACGAAGAGACAACTGTCGCAAAGGCGCAAAGCCCGCCAAGGGAGAATTGATTGTCCCCCGGGGAAAGGGCCGGGATGACGGCGGGGGTAGGAGCGGCTTCAGCCGCGATGGACTATACGGGAACCCCCGGGTTTCTCTTCCTCGCTACGCGAGCAAAGAAAGATCAATTCTTCCTTCCCCGGCATTTCTTTGCGTCTCTGCGCCTTTGCGAGAGTTCTTTCTTTCTTCGTTGCGGCGTGGCGGCGCTGCGAGAGGTCATTCAGTGCTGCAGCCAGGTGAGCTTGGTCAGCACGAAGGTGACGGTGGCCTTTCCCGGTTCCTTCTGCTGCATCTTGACCGGCAGCCACGCGTATCTCGGCGACAGCCAGAACGTGGTGGAGCGCCGGGACTTGGGATCCTCCCGCGAAATGATCACCGTGTCGAAGTCCCCCGCGGGCGTGGCCAGCACGTCCTTTCCCTTGTGCCTGAGGCGGTAGTGCTTGAGTTCGCCGCCGGTGATCACGGCCCAGGTGGAGGGCAGGGGC
>JBJKSR010000128.1:0-14686 GCA_046703965.1 Gammaproteobacteria bacterium
GTCGGGCGCGAAGCCGAGGAACTGGCGTCCAAGGCCCGCGCGCAGGTGGAGTCGGCCTTGGGGCAAGGCAGTCCCGCGTCCGAGGCCGATCGCTGCGGCGAGGTGGAGCCGGGCCCCGCGTGGCATCCTGGCCGCAAGGCGACGGGCTGCGAATCCGCCGAAGTGCTGGTCGTGGACTTCGAAGACTCCTTCGTCCACAACCTGGCCGACTACGCACGTGCGTTGGGTGCCCGGGTTCGCGTCGCGAGCATCCACACCAACCCCGATACCTGGTGGCTCTGGTCGGTGACGCACCTGATTCTTTCGCCCGGACCGGGCGAGCCGGATGATTTTCCTGCGTGGCGGATCCATTTGGAGCATGCCTGCCGTCGCGGCCTGCCGGTGCTCGGCATCTGCCTGGGCCATCAGGCGCTGGCCGTTGCGGACGGCGCGCGCGTTGAGGATCACCACGAGCCGATGCATGGTCGATGGAGCGACCTGGTGCGCGTGGATGGTGCCGACGGCGACCCGCTGTTCGGCGAGTGGCGGTGCTCGCGGGTGGGACGCTACCACAGCCTCGTGGTCACGAACGCAACCGAGCGCATGCAGCCGCTCGCCACGCTGGAAGACGGCACGCTGATGGCGGTGCGCTACCGCGACGTGCCGCACTGGGGGCTGCAGTTCCATCCGGAGTCGCTGCTGACCGAGGACGGGATGGGCCTGATGCAAGCGTTCCTGCGCTGCAAGGCATGAACGCGCCGGCCGGCTGGGCCTGGATGGACGGCGCGGTGGTGCCGCTGGCGGAGGCCGCCGTCCCGCTCGACGATCCCGGGTTCCTGCTCGGCGACGGCGTGTTCGAGACACTGCGCGCGCGCCGGGGGCGGATCTTCCGGTGGCCGCTGCATCGGGCGCGGATGGCCCACGGCCTGGAAGTGCTCGGCATCGGCAGCGGGGTGCTGGATACCGTCCAGGCGGCCCTGGAGGCGCTGGCCGCTGCGGGCGCCAGGGATTACGACGACCAGTACCTGCGCGCCCAGGTCGTGCGCGAGCGGGGCGCGGGCGCTGCGGCGACCGGGAACGTGACGGCCTTGGTTCGCCCCCTTCCCGGGTATCCGGCGCACTGGCACGGCACGGGCGTGCGCCTCGGCGTGGCCGCCTGCCGGATCGACCCGCACTCGCCGCTCGCCGGCGTTAAATCGCTCAGCTACCTGCCGCAGGTGCTTGCGCGGCGCCAGGCGCAGGGCGGCGGCTTCGACGATGCGCTGATCCTCAACACGGACGGGCGCGTGTGCGAGTCGGCCCACGGCAACGTGATTGCTCGCCTGGGGCGCACGCTGTACGCGCCCGGACGCGAGGAGGGGGCATTGGCGGGCGTGACGCGCGACGTCCTGTTGGGCTGGGCCCGCGACAATGGATACGGGATCGAGATCCGCCTGCCGTGGGATGTTCTGCCGATGGCCGAGGAAGCGGTGCTGGCGAGCACGCTCGCGGGTGTCGTGCCGATCGCAACCGTCGAAGGCCTCGACGCGCGCTTTCCCGGCGGCGAAGGCGAACTGGCGGTCGCCATGACCCAAGCCTACGAAGCGATGCTTGACGCATAGGAGCCGTCGGCCCTTCGCGGCGGGGACCGCCGCTACCACGACCTCCGCCCGGCCCCTGTGGGAGCGACTTCAGTCGCGATCGGCTTCAGGCGGCACGGCCCTCGCCACGCAAACCGCTACCCCCAAAACCCTCCATTCAGCCCCCCGTGGCAGCGGTCGTCCCGACCGCGAAGGCCTCCGCAGGCACAGACTTTTCACCACAGCGCCTAGGCTTTCAATCCCTCCAGCCCGGGGTCAAAGGGATAGGGCGCGACGACCTGCGTAACGGCCCGTCCGTCGGGCAGGCGGCCATGGCCGAGGACGTCCACGGTCACCCCGGCGACCTCGGTCCGCGTGCCGGGTCCGGCATCGATGTCTTCGGCGAGGAGCAGCAAGCGGTACTTGACCGTCCCGCGGTGCTGGAGCCGTGCGATGATTTCCTGTCCGGGATAGCAGCCCTTGTCCCAGGCGATGACGCCGTGCCGGTCGAGGTCCATGAACTGCGGCAGGAACCGGCCCCGGGTGGCCTCGCGGACGGTCGCTTCGCCGGCCCGCATGCGGACTCCATCCCACAGGGCCGTGTCGGCGGCCGCGCAGGCGGTGCCCAGTGCATCGATCACCTCGTCCACCCGCTGCCCGTCCGTGGCGACCAGGCACTCCCCGCCACCGATCGACAGGACTTCCGTCCCGTCGGCGCTGGCGGCCGCCCCCGCGTCGGGTTGTTCGAGGCCCGCGGCTTCGAGCGCACCGCCGGTGCCGCCGCCGACCAGGGCGACCACGCGCCAGCCCGCACTGACCCCGATCTCGACTGCCGAGCGGAAGCGGAAGCGCAGCAGGTGAGTGACGAACCACTCGGCCTCGCTTGCGGGCAGGACGAGGCGCCACTCGTCGCCGACGTGCCAGGCCAGGGCGGTCGCTACCACCCGGCCCTTGGCGTCGGCGAACGCACAGCGTTGCAGGCGGTAGTCCGGAAGTCCGGCCAGCGCCGTCATGCCCTGCGCTTCGAGGAACGCGGCGGCGTCCGGACCGCTCACGGTTACCCGGTCCAGGCCCGGATCGCGGACGAGCAGGGCGTCGGATGCAGCATTGCCGGTTTGGCGATGACTCATAGGTCTGCATAATAGCAACAGGGTCAACCACGGGAAACGGAATCTTGAAACGCATCCTCACGACCACCGACACGGCGTTGCTTGAGTACGTGCGGAGTTCGCTCGCCGGGAAGGGCATCGGCGTGTTCGTGCGCAACCCGACGAACTCCGGACTGGTGGCGGGCGAGCTGACGCCGGTGGTCGCGCCGCCGGAACTCTGGGTCGTCGCGGAAGAGGACGAGGCCGCGGCCGAGCGCGAGGTACGACGGGTGCTGGACAGCCTGCGCCCGGTGTCCACCGATCCGTGGGTGTGCCCGAAGTGCGGCGAGCACCTGGAGGCGCAGTTCGAGGTTTGCTGGAAGTGCGGGCAGCCGCGGGAGTTGCCTGACTGAGGAGAAGACTCTCGCAACGGCGCAACGACGCAACGAAAGAAGAAGACGGAAGAATTTCTCGCAGAGGCGCAGAGACGCAGAGATGAACAGTCGTTCTTCTATTGGCTGCTCCTCGAGAACCTGCCTTCCGTCATTCCGGACTCGATCCGGAATCCAGTCAGACAATCGCGGGCATGGCCCGCTCCTACAGCCTTTGCGCCGTTGCGGCGTTGCGAGAGATCTTCCCGCTATTCCTTGCCGCCCTTTGGCATATTCTCCAGGAGCGGCTTGATCAGGTCGATGGGCAGCGGGAACAGGATAGTGTTCGACTTGCCGGGCGCCGCGACTTCGGTGAGCGTCTGCAGGTAGCGCAACTGGATCGCCTGCGGCTGCGTGGCCAGCCGATCGGCGGCCTGCGTGAGCTTCTCGGAAGCCTGCAGCTCACCCTCGGCGTTGATGATCTTGGCGCGGCGCGTCCGTTCGGCTTCCGCCTGGCGGGCGATGGCGCGCACCATGTTCTCGTCGAGTTCGATCTGCTTGATCTCGACGTTGGTGACCTTGATGCCCCAGGCGTCGGTCTGTTCGTCGAGGATTTCCTGGATGTCGGCATTGAGCTTGTCGCGTTCGGCGAGCATGTCGTCCAGCTCGTGCTGGCCGAGCACCGAGCGCAGCGTGGTCTGCGCGAGCTGACTGGTGGCGCCGAAGGGGTCGGCGACCTGGATGATGGCGCGTTCCGGGTCGACGATGCGGAAGTAGATGACGGCGTTGACCTTGACTGCGACGTTGTCGCGCGAGATGACGTCCTGCGGAGGGACGTCCATGACGATGACGCGCAGGTCCACCTTGGTGATCTGCTGGATCACCGGGACCACGATGATCAGGCCCGGGCCCTTCACGGCCTGGAACTTGCCGAGCAGGAAGATGACGCCGCGCTCGTATTCCTTGAGCACCTTGATCGCGCTGAGCACGATCAGGATGACGATGCCGATGGCGACGAGAATCGGGATCCACATGTTCACTCCTCCACTGGGGAATCGGTCGGTTTCGAATGGGCCTGCGGCGTTACGCTCAGCACCAGGCCATCCAGGGAATTGACGATAACACGGTCGCCCTTCCTCACGGGGGCCGTGGTGACCGCACTCCAGCGCTCGCCCTCGATGCGGACGGTACCCTTCGAGTCGAAATCCTCGAGC
The DNA here is from genome assembly GCA_046703965.1 of Gammaproteobacteria bacterium. Lineage (GTDB taxonomy): Bacteria > Pseudomonadota > Gammaproteobacteria > JAKDMP01 > JAKDMP01 > JBAUSV01. The sequence continues at coordinate 4,212 of JBJKSR010000128.1, forward strand.
GCCGTGGCCGTTCGCCCGATCATGTGCTCGCGGCCGCTGACCACGGGCCTGCGCCGCATGCGCACGACGAACACCAGCAGGCCGAAAATCACGACGCCCGCGGCGGCGGCAATGCTGCCGATGTAGATACGCGGCAGCGTATAACCCGGCGCGTGGGTGTCGATCAGCATGATCGATCCGAACACGAAGGACACGATGCCCCCGATCGCCAGGGTGCCGTAGGTGGTGACGAATGCCTCGGCGACGAACAGGATCACCCCCAGCACGATCAGGGCGAGGCCGGCGTAGTTGACGGGCAGGGCGTGGAAAGCGAAGAGGGCGAGGATCAGGGAGATCGCGCCGACCGTGCCGGGCAGGATGAAGCCCGGGTGCAGACCTTCCATCAGCAGACCGAACAGGCCGATGATGAACAGAAGGTAGGCAACGGTGGGGTTGGTGATGACGGTCAGCAGCTGTTCGCGCCAGTCCTGTTCCAGCGGCTTCAGGGTGACGCCGTCGGTGTGGAGCTTTACCGTGCCCCGCGAGGTGGTGACGTCGACCCCGTCGAGCGCGGCGAGCAGGATTCCGGGGTTGGACGAGATGTTCTCGATGACGTGCTTCGCAAGCGCATCCTTTGCCGTGATGCTGTCGCCGTCGCGAACGGCCTTCGCGGCCCAGGCGGCATTGCGGTTATGCAGCTGGGCCAGGCTGGTGATGTAGGCCACGGCGTCGTTGAGTATCTTCTTGCCCTCCGCCGTCTTCGGCTTTGCCGGCGTGTTGCTGCCGCCGGTCGGATTCAGCGCAACCGGGGTCGCGGCGCCGACGTTGGTGCCGGGCGCCATCGAGGCGTAGCCGCAGGCATACAGGATGTAGGTTCCGGCGCTGGCCGCGCGCGAACCTTCCGGGCCCACCCAGCACACCACCGGCACCGGGGAGGCGAGGATGGACTTGATGATGCTGCGCATGGAATCGGAGAGGCCGCCCGGCGTGTCCAGGCGGACGAGCACGAACGGCGCGTGGTCCTTCGCGGCCTGCCGGAGCCCGCGCTCGACGTAGCCGGCCATGGGTGGCCCGATCGGTCCGGAGATGGCGATTTCCGGCGCGACGCCGCCGGCGAACGCCGGCAGGGCCGCCACGAGCAGAGCCAGTGCGGCCACGGCGCGCCGTACAATATGCGTCATGCGACAGTGCCTGCGGTGACCATAGATGCATCAGACCAGAAGCGGAGACAGGAAGCAAGTGCCGCGAACCGGTGTAACGATCATCACCACCGGCGGAACGATCGACAAGGTCTATTTCGATGCGCTCAGCCACTACGAGGTGGGGACGCCGGTGGTCACGGGCATTCTGGACGAGGCGGGCGTGGAAGTGCCCTACACGGTAGAGCCGCTGATGAAAAAGGACAGCCTGGACCTGACCGACGAGGACCGCCGGCGGATTCGGGCGGCTGTGGAAGGAGCGCCCACCACGAGCGTGCTGGTGACGCACGGGACGGACACGATGGTGGAGACCGCGAAGGCGCTGGAAGGGATCGACGGCAAGACGGTGGTGCTGACCGGTGCGCTCAAGCCGGCGCGGTTCCGTGACACTGACGCGCAGTTCAACGTCGCCGCGGCGTTCGTGGCGGCCCAGGTCCTGCCGGGCGGCGTGTGGATCGTGATGAACGGGCGGGTGTTCGACCCGCAGCACGTGCGCAAGAACCGGGACGCCAACCGCTTCGAGTGGACCTGACGCCGGCTGCGAAGAAAGAATTCTCGTAACGACGCAACGGCGCAACGAAGAGAAGAGGGACTCTCGCAAAGGCGCAAAGGCGCAAAGGCGCAAAGGCGCAAAGAAAGAATAGCGGGATGACCTCCCGCAGGAGCGGCCTCAGCCGCGATCAACCTCCATCGAAACGGCTTGGCCCGGCGCCCGTGGGAGCGGCCGCCCCGGCCGCGAACGCCTCCGCCGGCACGGCCTATCGCGACGGGGACCATCGCTCCTACATCCCTTCGTTCGGCACCTGTAGGAGCGGGCCGTGCCCGCGATTCGTTGGACTGGATTCCGGCCTTCGCCGGAATGACGATTCAACCAACGATTTCGCCCGGGTACGCCCTGTTATCCGGTTCGGTCTCTTCTTTCATTGCGCCTTTGCGGCGTTGCGAGAGTCCTCTTCTCCGGCGTTGCGCCGTGGCGGGAGAATTAAAAACGGCGGCACCTTTCGGTGCCGCCGTCTGACCTCTTTAGATATAACGCAATCAGCCGAGGTCGAACTTGATTCCCTGCGCGAGCGGCAACTCGCTGGACCAGTTGATGGTATTGGTCTGGCGGCGCATGTACTGCTTCCAGGCATCGGAGCCGGACTCGCGCCCGCCGCCGGTTTCTTTTTCGCCGCCGAATGCGCCGCCGATCTCGGCGCCGGACGTGCCGATGTTTACGTTGGCGATGCCGCAGTCGCTGCCGTGCACGGAAAGGAAATGCTCGGCGTGGCGCAGGTCGAGCGTGAACATCGCCGAGGACAGGCCCTGGGGCACGGCGTTGTGCATCGCCAGCGCCTCGTCCAGCTCCTTGTAGGTCATCACGTAGAGAATCGGGGCGAACGTTTCCTCGAGCACCACGCCCTCGTGGGCAGGCATGCGGATGATGGCCGGCTCGACGAAGTGACCCTTGCCCTCGATGACGTTGCCGCCGGTGAGCAGCTTGCCGCCTTCTTTCTGCGCGCGCGCTACCGCGTCCCGGTAACGCTTGACGGCGTTCTCGTCGCACAGCGGCCCCATCAGCACGCCGTCGTCGAGCGGATCGCCGATCGTGACCTGCTTGTAGGCATGGACCAGCTTGGCGCACAGGTCGTCGGCGATCGATTCGTGCACGATCAGGCGGCGGGTGGAGGTGCACCGCTGGCCGGCGGTTCCGACGGCGCCGAAGACGATGGCAGGGATGGCGAGCTTGAGATCGGCCGTCTCGTCCACGATCAGGCCGTTGTTGCCGCCCAGCTCGAGCAGGGCACGGCCCATGCGCTTGGCGACGATCTCGTTTACCATCCGCCCGATGTGACAGGAGCCGGTGAAGGACATCAGGCGCGCGCGCTCGTCGGCATAGAACTTCTGGGCAAGTTCGGTGCCGCCTTCCGTGAAGAAGCTTAAAACAGGCGGAAAATCATTGGCTTCCAGCGTTTTGTTAACAAGTTTCTGAACCGCAATCGCGCACAGCGCACCCTTGGGCGAGGGCTTCCAGATCGTGGCATTGCCGCAGATGGCGGAGAGCATGGCGTTCCAGGCCCATACGGCGACCGGGAAGTTGAAAGCCGTGGCCACGCCGACCACGCCGTACGGATGCCACTGCTCGTACATGCGGTGGCCGGGCCGTTCGGAATGCATGGTCTTGCCGTAGAGCATCCGCGACTGGCCGAGGGCGAAATCGGCGATGTCGATCATCTCCTGGACTTCGCCGTCGCCTTCGGGCTTGATCTTGCCCATCTCGAGCGATACCAGGCTGCCCAGCGCGTCCTTGTTCTCGCGCAGGGCGTCGCCGATCAGGCGCACGGCCTCGCCGCGACGAGGCGCCGGCACCTCGCGCCAGGCCCTTGCCTGCGCCTCCGCGTCCTGCATGAGCTGCTCGTATTCCCTGGCCGAGGCGCCGCGGATCTCGGCGATCGGCTCGCCCGTGGCGGGGTTGAAGGACTTGAAGGGCTTGCCTTCGCCGCCCCAGCCGAGCGAGGGACTCCAGATGCCGGGGTTGACGGCTTCGAGGTCCAGGGCTTTGAGAATCCGGGCGACGTTGGCAGGCATGGTGATCTCCGTGTAATTGAATAGGGCGCTTTCGGCCGCCGAGCGGCGTCGGCGGCGCGCTTGAAGATGACTGATAAGGCATATATTGTGCCATTTTGGGGCGTTTAACCCAAGTTGCCGCACCGTGCCGGCGGCGCTTCCCGGAGGCGGCCCGGGTCGCGAATCGCGCCCTGGCGGTACAATTCCCCGTAAGATTCACCCCGCGTATGCCTGTGCCGGAGAAACGCCGAAACCCAGTCCCGTCGCCACGGCATTACCCCGCCGAGCGGACCTCGCCGTGGTTCTTCCTGCTGCTGGCCACCGCGACCGTCTTGTTCATCCTGGCCGGCATTTTCGGCGTGGATCCGGTGACCCGTTTCCTGCGCTGGCTGGCGGTCGTGCTGTGAGTACCGCGGTGCGCGTCGGCCAGGGTTTCGATACCCACCGCTTCGGCGACGGGGACCATGTCATGCTCGGCGGCGTGCGCGTGCCCCACGGGCACGGCGTGGTGGCGCATTCCGACGGCGACGTGGTGCTCCACGCGCTGGCGGATGCGCTGCTCGGCGCAGCGGCGCTGGGCGACATCGGCCATTTCTTCCCGGACGACGACGCACGCTGGGCCGGCGCCGACAGCGCCGAACTGCTCGCGCACGTGGTGCGCGAGGTCGCGAAAGCGGGCTGGAAGCCGCTCAACGTAGACTGCACGGTAGTCGCCGAGCGGCCCAGGGTGGCCCCGCACATTCCCGCGATGCGCGAGCGGATCGCCGGATTGCTGGGCATCGGGGCCGACGCCGTGAGCGTGAAGGCGACCACCGTCGAGCGCATGGGCTTCATCGGCCGCGGGGAGGGCCTGTCTGCGTTCGCCATGGCGCTGCTCGCACCGGCGTGAGCGAAACGACCCTGGACTGGCCGGGCGCCTATCCCGTGCTCGACCTGAGCGCGGTGATCAAGGCCAGCCCGCGGGACTTCGAGGTCGAGGAGGTGCTCGGCTTCGAAGCCGACGGGGAGGGCGAGCACCTGCTCGTGCGGATCGAGAAGCGCGGCCTGGATACCAGCGAGGTGGCGGGGCTGCTGGCGCGCCATCTCGAGCTGGCACCGAAAGCCGTGTCCTGGGCCGGTCGCAAGGACCGCCACGCCGTGACCCGCCAGTATTTCAGCGTGCAATGGCCGGAGCCCGAGTTGCCCGACCTGACCGGGCTCGGCGGCGAGAAGCTCGAGGTCCTGGACGTCAAGCGCCATCGCCGCAAACTGCGGCCGGGCTACAACCGGGGCAACCGGTTCCGCCTGCGCCTGACCGGGGTGAGCGGCGACACCGGGGCCGTGGACGAACGTCTCCGCCTGATCGCCGCGCGGGGCGTGCCCAACTACTTCGGCCGTCAGCGCTTCGGACGCGAGGGCCGCAACATCGAGGCGGCCCGCGAGATGCTCGCCTCGGGCAGCCCGCGCCGCGTCCCCCATGGCCGCCGTTCGCTGTGGCTCTCGGCGGCGCGCAGCTATCTGTTCAATACCGTGCTGGCGGCGCGTATCCGGGCGCAGACCTGGGATCGCCTGCTGCCCGGGGAACTGGTCATGCTCGAGGGCAGCCGCAGCTTTTTCCTGGCCGAGGAAATCGACGACGAGCTGGAACGGCGCCTGCGCGAACACGACGTCTCTCCCTCCGGCCCGCTGCCTGGCCTGGTCAAAAAGGGGTCGCCGACGGGGGAGGCGCTGGCCGTCGAACAGGCCGCCCTGCGCGAGGAGTCGGAACTGGTGGACGGGTTGATCAAGGCCGGCGTTCTCGCCGCACGCCGAGCGTTGCGATTGGTGCCGCGAAACCTGGAGTGGCGGTGGGAGGATGAATCGACGTTGGTGCTGGCGTTCGAACTGCCGACCGGGGCGTATGCCACGGTCGTCGTCGCCGAGCTGGGCGACGTCCGCCCGGCGGCCTGAAAAACCCGCCCTCCGGTGCCGGTTCGCGCACCGAAAAAAGCGCTTGTCGATCGCCGAAAACCGGCCTAAACTCCGGGGAGCAGAACGATCATCAAGCGGAGGAGACAACCTGGTGAACAAGCACACGTATGCCGTCATGGCAGGCGTCCTGGCCGCTGCCGGCCTGGGCTGCGGAACCGCGCTTGCGGCGGGCGACATGGACTCACACGCCCAACTGCTGGTACGCGGGAAGTACCTGGTGACGCAGGCGGCGCCCTGCGGCGACTGTCATACGCCGCGCGACGCCAGGGGGCAACCCAACCCGGACAAGCCGCTCGAGGGCGCGCCGATCGGCTTCAAGCCGCTGCATCCCATCCCCGGCTGGAAGACCCGCGCACCCGCGATCGCCGGCCTGCCCAAAGGCTGGTCCTACGACCAGACGGTGTATTTCCTCAAGACCGGAATCAAGCCGGACGGCAAGCAGGCCGGTCCCCCGATGCCCGCATTCCGGTTCGACGAAGAGGACGCGCAGGCCATCGCGACCTATTTGCAGACCCTCCCGGGGCCGGATAGCGCCGGGCAATGAAAGCCGGCCGCGCGCTCCGTTAAACTGTATTGAGCAAGGACGCGGCGATACACCCGACATGCTGATCGTGACGCACGATGCGTGCCTGGGGCACGACCCCGGCACGCTCCACCCCGAATCCCCCGATCGCCTGCGCGCGGTCCGCGAAAGCATCGATGCCTACCGGGCGGAGAACCCGTCGGTGGAGTTTTTCGACGACCCGCCGCGGGTGAGCCGCGCCGCGCTGCTTCGCGTGCACAGGGCCGATTACATCGAGCGCCTGGACCGCCAGTTCCACGAAAGAAGGGTGACGCAGCTCGACCCGGACACGCTCATTGCGCCCGGCAGCCGGGAGGCCATCTACCGGGCCGCGGGCGCCGTACAGTACGCCGCCGACCGGGTACTGGCCGGTACCGCGACGCGCGTGTTCTGTGCCGTCCGGCCACCCGGCCACCACGCCGAACCGGATCGGGCCATGGGGTTCTGCCTGTTCAACAACCTGGCCGTGGGGGTGGCGGCCGCGCTCGCCGACGGAATGCGGCGTGTGGCCATCGTGGATTTCGACGTACATCACGGCAACGGGACGGAGGCCATGTTCGGCGGCGACGAGCGCGTGCTGTTCTGTTCGCTGTTCCAGTATCCGCTGTATCCCGACTCGGGGCTGTCGCCGCCGGCGAACGCGGTTTCGGTGCCGCTCGATGCGGGAACCGGCGGGACCGTCTATCGCGAGGCGTTCACCGATCGGGTGGTGCCGGCGCTCGAGGCGTTTCGTCCGCAACTCGTGTTCGTCTCGGCGGGATTCGATGCCCACGCGGGCGATCCGCTGGCGGGGCTGCAACTCGAAGATCCCGATTACGCATGGCTCACGGAACGCATCGTCGAGCAGGCGGAGAAGAGTGCGAAGGGACGCGTGATCTCGGTGCTCGAAGGCGGCTACAACCTGGAGGCACTGCGCAGCGCAAGCTACGCCCATCTCGCGGCCCTCGACGATCAGCCGGACTACGCTGACGTGGCGAGCGCGTCGGGGTAGGGCTCGAGGTATACCTGCCGTTCCACGAAGCCGTCCGGATGGCGCCGAAAATGGTGGCGCAGGAGCACCCGAACCGCCACCCACGGCAACCGGCCTTCCCGGAAACTCTCGATGGCATGCAGCAGTTCCTCGCGGTCGCCGCCGTCGAGGTGTCCGCGCAGGAATCCCAGGAGGTGCTGCAGCACGTTGACGTGGCGCGGAATGCGTGCCGGACGGGCGAGGGCCGCCATGAGTTCGTTGCGGTACGACTCGACAAGGGGTTGCAGTGGCTCGCAGCCCGCCCCGGCCACGAGTTGCCCGAGACGCTTGTAGGCGGCGGCGTTGTGAGCCAGCAGCAGGTACTTGTGATCGGTATGGAAGCCGATCAGCGCGTTTGCGGCGGGTTCGCGCTCGATGAGCGCCCGCCGCAGCCGGTCGAGCGTATAGACGCGGATCAGGAAATTGTCGCGCAGTGCGGCGTCGTTCAGGCGGCCTTCCTCTTCCACCGGCAACCAGGGCAGGGCGGCGGTGATCGCCGCCGCATAAAGGCCGCCGGCTTTGGCGCCCGTGCGCTTGCCGTCTTCTCCGTAGACTGCGACCCGGTGCAGCCCGCAGCTCGGTGATTTCGACTTGAACACGTAGCCGCTGAGGTCCCCGAGCGCGGCACCCTGTTCGCGGCCGTAGCGGCGCAGGCGCCCGCCCACCGCGTGCCCGCTGCGCACGCCGCGTGCATCCATTTCGGCGCCGGTGCGCACCAGGTGTATCGGTTCGCGCGGGGCGCCCAGGCCGATGGCGATTTCCGGGCAGCGCGGCACGAATTCGACGAACCGGGCCAGGCGGTCGGTCAGGAAGCGGTCGCGCTTGTGGCCGCCGTCGAAGCGCACGGTTTCACCGAGCAGGCAGCTGCTGACGCCGATCCGTGGGCGAACGCCGGTCAAGGGAGCAGACAGGAAAGATGCATGACGTCCAGATTAAGACATTCACGGATTCTTGTACAAGGCATATACAACCGGCCCGTGTCTTGCCAGGCGATCGCGGCGAAGGCCCGGTAAGCGCCCCGTACGTCTCGATGGCCGCCGGTCTGGTACGCCCGCTCAGGTCGAACCCCGCATCATGGCCGCATCTTTCATATAACGTTTCTCCGTAGTTGTTTGAAGTTGATGATTATCAACGGAATGCAACGCATAAATGATCATTCATCGGTTGCCCTTACTGCGCGGCAGCATGAGGCGGGCGAAGCGGAACCAGAGGCCGTAGGGCAGGCTGCGGGCGATCTTGAGCATCCAGGCCAGGCGACGCGGGAAGGCGATCTCGAAGCGCTTTCCGCGCAGGCCGCGCAGGATGATCTCCACCGCCTTGTCCACGTCCATGATCAGCGGCATGGGAAAGCGGTTCTGGTCGGTCATCGGTGTGCGCACGAAGCCCGGGCTGATCAGGCGCAACCGGATGCCCTGGCGCGCCAGGCCGGGGGCCAGCGACTCCCCCATGCTCAACAGGGCCGCCTTGGAGGCGCCGTAGGGTGCCGCCTCGGGCAAACCGCGGTAAGCGGAGAGGCTGCCCATGACCGCGATCTCGCCGGCGTGCCGCTTGCTCATGGACGGCAGGAGGGCTTCGATGCAGTTGGCGGTGCCGACCACGTTGACTTCGAACACCCGGCGATACCCTTCGGCCGAGAGGTGGCTGCTGCGCTGCGGGTCGTAGATGCCGGCATTCAGGATGGCATGGTGGATCGGGCCGTGCTCGGATTCCATACGGTGGACGATGTCCTTGATCGCGGCCCCGTCCACGACGTCGGCCGGGTAGGGGTGGATGGCGCCCGGGAGGGATTCGGCCGCGCGGGCGATCTCGTGCAGGGCGTCGGCGCTGCGTGCCGTGACGGCCACGTCCTCGCCGGCCCGGGCCAGCGCGAGCGCCAGGGCACGCCCAATGCCGCTACTGGCGCCCGTGATCCAGTACAACTCGACGGTTTCTTCGTTCGGCATGATTCTCTGCTCCGAGGGGGCGGGGCAGCAATTGGCGGCCCTTCACAACAGATTCCAGCATAACGTATAGTATTTGTACAAGTATTGTGCAGGTACCGTCATGGCCGCCGACAAGGCATTGCGCGACAACCCGGAAATGCCGATTTACCCGATAGGCGAGGTGACCCGGGAGACCGGGGTCAATTCGGTCACGCTGCGGGCCTGGGAACGCCGCTACGGGCTGCTCAGGCCGCGGCGTACGCCAAAGGGTCACCGGTTGTACACACGACGTGATATCCAGCGTGTGCGGCGCATCGTGCGTCTGATCGACCAGGGCATTCCGGTCGGCCGTGTCCGCCCGTTGCTGGATGGCACCGTGAGCGGTCAGGCCGCGCTCGAAGCCGCCCCGTTCGGCACCGAATTCGCCAGCGTAAACCGCGAGGTCATGGCGGCGTGCGAGCGGTTGCGGGGCGCCGGCCTGGACGCGGCGATCAACCGCGGCCTCGCCGCCCTGCCGCTGGACGTTTTCTACCGCCGCGTGGTCGAGCCGGCCCGGATGGAGTTGAGGGCGCGTGCCGAGCGGGGCGAAATGCCCGCCGCGGGGCCGGCTTTTTTCGATGCCGTGGCAGGACAGCGACTGGCGGCAAGGCTGGCGCATCGCGACACGAAGCAGGCCAGGGCCAGGCACGGTGTCTGGCTTTGCGGGTTGCCGCGCGAGGACGAGCGGATCGCGTTGCTGGTGCACGCGCTGGCCTGCGCGGAAGCGGGCCTGCAGCCGGTGGCGCTGACGGCGCCACTGTCGCCGGATGCGGTCGCCGACGGCGTGAGGCGGGCCGGGGCGGGCGCGATGGTTCTCGTGGCACGTTCCCCCGTGGTGGATGCGGCGGTCCAGCAGGCGTTGATGCGCCTCGGTCGCGAGAGCGGCGTCCCGTGCCTCGTGGGTGGCCCGGCCGCGCTCATGAGCGGCGATGCCTTTTCCGCGATCGGCTTCGAGGTGCTGCCGCCGAGTCTGACCGAGGCCGCCGAACGCATCCGGGAGCGGGCCGGGATCCCGCCTGCGGATGGTGGGCGACGCGCCGCGCATGCGGGTTGAGCCGGGCAGGCGGCCCTGCGGGTTCGCGTGCCGGGAGGGCGCATGACGGCGATCGTGTGGTTCGGCCGGGATCTGAGATTGACCGACCACCCGGCCCTGGGCGCGGCCTGCGCCCGTCACGAGCGCATCGTGCCGGTCTTCGTGTGGGAACCCGAAGGCGGCGGCGATCGGGCGGTGGGCGCCGCGTCTCGCTGGTGGCTGCATCACAGTCTGC
>JBJKSR010000129.1:0-9562 GCA_046703965.1 Gammaproteobacteria bacterium
GGATGGACGATGAAGCGAGGGCTGAACTGCGGGCGGGCCGCGTCGGCTTCGTGTTCCAGGACTTCAACCTGCTGCCGCGGCTCACCGCCGAGGAGAACGTGCGGATTGCCTCCGAACTGGGGCATGCCGGCGACACCGACAGGGCTGCAAGGGACGCGCTGGCGGCCGTGGGGCTGGCCGACCGCGCACGCCACTTCCCGGCCACGCTCTCCGGCGGCGAGCAGCAGCGGGTCGCGATTGCGCGGGCCTTCGCGCCGCGCCCGGAACTCCTGTTCGCCGACGAACCCACCGGCAACCTGGACGCGGTCAACGGCGAGCGGATCATCGACCTGCTGTTCGCGCTGCGCGCCGAACACCGGACCACCCTGGTGCTCGCCACGCACGACGAGCGCCTGGCCCGCCGCTGCACCCGCCGGTTCATACTCGAAGACGGCACGCTCAAGGCATGACCCTGATTTCACGTGCCTGGCTGTGGTTCCGGCGGGGACTGCGCCGCGAATTGCGCCTGGCGCTTGCCACGCTGACCCTGGCCGCCGCGGTGACCAGCGGCATCGCGCTGTTCTCGGGCCAGCTCGAACAGACCGTGACCCAGGCCGCCGACAGCGCGCTCGGCGCCGACCTTGTGGTCCGCGACCACGACCCCGTTCCGCCGAAACTGGCCGCGCTGGGCCAAAGCCTCGGCTTGAAGACCACGACCGAGACGAGCTTCACGACGGTGGCCGTGGCAGGCAAACATCTCAAGCTGGCCAGCGTACGCGCGGTCGATGCCCCGTACCCGCTGCGCGGGACCGTGCAACTTCGCCGCGGACCCGGCCGGCCCGCCCGGAGCGCCTCGGGCATACCCGCCCCGGGATCGGTATGGGTCAGCCCGGCCCTGGCCGCGCCCCTGGGCCAGTCCGTCGGCGGCACGCTGACGCTCGGCAGCAGCCGGTTCCGGATCGCGGCGCTGATCGTGCGAGCGCCGGGCGCCACTCTCGATCTGACGGGTGTCGCTCCTCTCCTGATCATGAACCGCAGCGATCTCGCCGCAACCGGGTTGGCCGGGACCCAGAGCCGGGTGCGCCATGAGTTGCTGCTCGCCGGCACCCCCGGCATGCTGCAGCGTTTCCGCACCCGCTCAAAATCCCTGATGCCCGCCGGTGCGACCCTGCGCGATATCCACGACGTCAGCCCAGGGTTGCGGGAACCGCTGACCACGACTCTCGATTTCCTGCGCCTGGCGGCGCTGACCACCCTGCTGATCGCGGCGGCGGCCCTCGTGCAATGCGCCCGCCACTACCTCTCGCGCCAGCGCCGCAGCGTGGCGATCCTGAAAACGCTGGGCGCCCGGCGCGGAACGGTGCGCACGCTGTACGCGCTGGAGCTGGTCTACCTCGCCCTTTTCGCCAGCCTGGCCGGGGCCGCGGTGGGATGGGGCCTGGCTCGAGGTTTCGCGGCGCTCGGCGCGCACTGGTTCCATCTGGACCTGACCCCGGCACCGCTGACGGCGCTTGTCAGCGCACCGATTACGGTCGCGGTGCTCGGCGCCGGTTTCTGGCTCGTGCCCGTGCTGAATCTGCCGGCCACGCGGCCCGTGCAATTGCTCCGCGGCGATACGACCGGCGCGCGCCACGCCGGACTTCAGGTCACCGCCGCAATCCTGGCCCTGCTGGCCCTGATGTTTACCCACGGAACGTCGCGGGCCGGGCTCACGCTGTGGACGCTCGCCGCCGGCGTCGGCCTCGCGGCGCTCGTCGCCGGGATCGGCTATGCATTGATTCGCGTGCTGGGGACGCCCTCGGCGCGCCTGCGGCCGGCCTGGCGCTACGGGCTGAGCAGTCTGGCCCGGAACCGGGCACGAAGCCTCGGCGAACTGCTGGCCTTCGGCCTCGTGCTGAGTGTCATCCTCCTGCTCACCGGCGTGCGTCACGACCTCATGGCGACCTGGCGGGCGCACCTGCCGCCGACGGCCCCGGACCACTTCATCATCAACATCCAGCCGGACCAGCAGAAGCCCGTCGCCGACTTCCTCACCGGGCAGACCGGGCACAAGCCGCCCATGTACGCCATGGTCCGCGCGCGGCTCACCGCGATCGACGGCACCCCCGCCGAGGCCTGGAAAAATCGGGTGCGCGGCCAGCGCGGCCACGAATTGCTGCAACGCGAGCAGACCCTGAGCATGCGCGCCAAGCTGGGCACGGGAAACGAACTGGTGGCGGGACACTGGTGGAAACCGGGAGATGCCGGGCGCAACCTGGTATCGGCGGACAGCGACTGGGCCCGGCGCCTGCACGTCAAGATCGGAGACTCGCTGACATTTTCCGTCGCCGGGCAGACCCTCACGCTGCACATCGCCAGCCTGCGCACGATCAAGTGGCAGAGCTTCGAGCCGAATTTCTTCCTGGTCACCCCGCCGGGCACCCTCGCCGGCTATCCCAAGACCTGGATAACCGCAGTCCACGTCGGGAGCGACGAGGCGCCGATGCTCGGACTGCTCCAGCGATTTCCGAACCTCACGATCATCAACGTCGGCACCATCATCGACGCCGTCCAGAACCTGCTGCGGCACGCCGCACTCGCCCTCGCCGCCATCTTCGCGCTCTCGCTCGTCGCGGCGCTGCTGGTCCTGCTGGCCGCGCTGCAGTCGATCCGCGACGAGCGCACCCGGGAACTCGCCCTGCTCCGCGTGCTCGGCGCCCGGCGCCGGCTGCTGGTGCGCATGCTTGCCGCCGAATTCACCGCCCTCGGTGCACTGGCCGGACTCGCCGCGGGAGTGATTGCCGCCGGGATCGGTTATGCGCTGGGGCATTGGATCCTGAACCTCGACGCCGGATTCGACGGCTGGCTCGTGCTCGCGGGCGTGCTCGCCGGCACCGTCGGGATCGGTGTGACCGGCCTCGCGGCCACGTTCGGGCTGACCCGCATCTCGCCGGTGCACGCGCTGCGCCGCAGCCTGTAGGCCCCTTTCCGTAGCAACCGGTTCGAGCCTTGCGGATCCGTTGGCAATCGGACGGACGGATACCGGGGGGCGTACCAGGGCGGCGATTCCGATTCTGATTCTGGGTCGGTTAGCATGGGTTTTTGCCAATGATCGAACGCCGTGCCGATCCCCTGGCTCCTGATCGACTTCGACAGCACCTTCGTCACCGCGGAGTCGCTGGAACTGCTGGCGGAAATCTCGCTCCGGGACCGCCCCGAGGCCGAGCGCGAGGCGCGGGCGGCGACGATCCGCGACCTCACGGCGCGCGCCATGGCGGGCACGTTGCCTTTCGACGAGGCCCTCGCCCGCCGCTTCGAGTTGCTGCAGCCGCGCGAGGAGGACCTGCCCCCCCTGGTGGAAGCGCTCAAGGCCCGCGTTTCGCCCTCTTTCCGCCGCAATGCGGAGTTTCTGCGCCGTCATGCCGAGCGGATCTATATCGTGAGCGCGGGCTTTCACGACTTCGTCGCACCCGTCGCGGAGGATTTCGGGATCTCGCCGGAACACGTACTCGCCAACCGCTTCATACGCCGCGCCGACGGGACGCTCGGCTTCGACCCCGCCGATCCCCTGGCCTCGGACCGGGGCAAGATCGCCGCAGTGAAAGCGCTCGGCCTGGAGGGCGCCGCCGTGGCCGTCGGCGACGGCATGAGCGACCTGGAACTCGGCACCAGCGACGTATGTCATGATTTCATCGCCTATATCGAAACCGTGGAGCGTCCCGAAGTGATCGCAAGAGCCCGCCGCATCGCCGCCGATTTCGAGTCCGTCATAGCCATCCTCGGCGGCGGGGAGCCGTCGGCATGAAGCGCGCGTTGCTGCTGGAGGGCATTCATCCGGTTGCGCGCGAATCGCTGCAGGAAGCGGGGTTCGAGGTCGAACTGCTGGCCCACAGCCTGGAACCCGGCGAACTCGCCGGGCGGCTGCCCGGCGTCGAGCTGCTCGGCATACGCTCGAAGACTCACGTCACGGAGGCATTGCTCGCGGAGGCTCCGGACCTGCTGGCGGTAGGCGCCTTTTGCATCGGCACCAACCAGATCGACCTCGCCGCCTGCACCCGCCACGGCATAGCCGTCTTTAATGCCCCGTTCAGCAACACCCGCTCCGTCGCCGAGCTGGCGCTCGCGGAGATCATACTGCTGCTCCGCAACCTCCCCGACAAGATGCGCGCCATGCACGACGGACGTTGGATCAAATCATCGGCCGGCAGCCACGAGGTGCGGGGCAAGACGCTGGGCATCGTCGGCTACGGAAAGATCGGCATGCAGCTTTCCGTGCTCGCCGAGGCGCTCGGCATGCAGGTTTTCTACTACGACCGGGTGCAACGCCTGGCGATGGGCAACGCGGTGCGCCTGCCGACCCTGGAGGCCCAGCTGCAGCGGAGCGACATCGTGAGCCTCCACGTCGACGGGCGTGAAAGCAACCGCAACCTCATCGACACCGCCGCACTGGCCCGCATGAAGCAGGGCGCCATCCTGCTCAACCTGAGCCGCGGCTACGTGGTCGATCTGCCGGCCCTGACGGCGGCGATCGAATCCGGACGGCTGGGCGGCGCGGCGGTGGACGTGTATCCGCAGGAACCGGCCGCCGGAAACGCATCCTTCGCGTGCCAGCTCGCCGGCAAGCCCAACGTCATCATGACGCCCCATATCGGCGGCAGCACGGAAGAAGCGCAATTCGACATTGCGGAATACGTCACCGGCCGACTTGCCTCCTACGCCGCCGGCGGCGTGTCGACGGGAAGCGTCAACCTGCCGGAACTCGCACCGGAACGCGCGGCGCGAGCCGCCAGGCTTGCGCACCTGCATGAGAACGTGCCGGGAATGCTGGCGGCCGTCAACCGCGTGCTCGCCGACCACGGGCTCAATATCGTCAGCCAGCACCTGGGCACGAACGGCGACGTGGGCTACGCGCTCACCGATATCGACGGCGTGCTCTCGGACTCGGCGCTCGGCGCGTTATCGGACTTGCAGCATACGCTGCGCTGCCGCCAACTTCCCCCTCGCGACGCCTAGCCGCGGCCGATTGAGCTACACAACCGCGGAACGCCGCGACTGCAACGACGGGGATCACGGGGCAGACGGCTATTGGCTAACGGCTGCCGAATCTGTCAGAACCAGCCAAGGATGGTGTCGCGGAGCTTCGCCCAGAAGCCGCCCGGGCCGACCGCGGCCTGCGCCACCAATGGTACGGACGTTACGACTTTTCCCGCGGGATTGGTGACCGTCACCGTGCCCAGCGCCTGGCCCTTGCTGACCGGCGCGGGCGCGCGGGTCTTGATCTGCGTATTGATCTTGAGCTCGCCGAAGTGCCCGCGCGCCGCGGTTACGTAAACCGGCTGCGCCGGACCCACGTCGACGTATTTCTCGGCCCCCTTCCACACCCGAACCTTGCCCAGCACCTTGCCGGCGGCGTAAAGGCGGTGCGTATCGTAGAAACGGAAGCCGTAATCGAGCAGGGACTGCGATACCTGGGCAAGATGACGGTAGTTCGCCATGTCGTTCTTGGAATCGCCGGGCACGCCCATCACGACCGCGATCATCCGCTGATTGCCCTGCTTGGCCGAGGACGCCAGGCAATAACCGGCGTCGCTGGTGTAGCCCGTCTTCAATCCGTCCGAACTGGGATTCAGCCACAGCAGCTTGTTCCAGTTGTATTGGTGGATATTGTTCCAGGTGAATTCCTTTTCGGAGAAATAGTGGTAGTACTGCGGGTAATCCCGAATCAGTGCGCGCGACAACTTGGCCAGGTCGAGGGCGGAGGTGCGGTCGCGGGGATCCAGCCCCGCCGGATCGTAGTACTTCGTGTCGTGCAGCCCCAGTGCCTTGGCGTTGGCGTTCATCATATTGACGAACCCCGCCTCGGTTCCGCCGACCCCTTCGGCGAGGGCCATGGCTGCATCGTTGCCGGACGGAACGAGCATGCCCTGCAGCAGGTTGGCCACGCTGACCCGGCTACCGAGCTTGAGAAACATCCGTGAACCGATCTGCTTCCAGGCCTTCTTGCTGACGCCGAACTTGGTATCCAGGCTGATCTGCCCGGACGCGAGGTCCTGGAACACCACGTAGGCCGTCATCAACTTGGTCGTGCTGGCCGGTTCGCGGGCCGCCGTATCGTCCTTGGCCGCGAGGATACGCCCGGTCTGGAAATCCATGAGGACGTAGGAAGCCGCGTCCACGGGCGGCGCCGGCGGTACCGGTACCGCGCCCAGCGCCCGGGCGCCGGCCAGCAGGGCGGCAAGAAACAGGGAAATACGCAGCATCCTGGGGTCCGTGTCCTCCAATAAGGCTCATTATTGTACCGGTCCCGCGAGCGCGTGCGCTATGCTGGGGTCCTGCTTTCTCCGCCCGTTTGCAACAATGCCGCTACGGAATTCGACACACCGCTGGGGCAGTGTTGCCCAATTCCTGCACTGGAGCGTTGCGGCCCTGATCTTTGCCCTCATGGCCCTGGGCTGGCTGGCAGTATTGACCCCCCTGTCCCCCGCCAAGATCACCCTGTTTTACTGGCACAAGTCGCTGGGAATGCTGGTGCTCGCCCTGGTCCTCGTCCGGCTCGGCTGGCGGGCCGGGAACCCGCCCCCGGAGATGCCCGCAGCACTGCCATGGTGGGAACCGTTCCTGGCCCGGGCCACGCACGTCTTCCTCTACGTGCTGATCGTACTGATGCCGGTGTCGGGCTGGCTGATCAACTCCGCGGCCGGTATTCCCTTCAAGATCTTCTGGGTACTGCCGTTGCCCGCCATCTCCCCGGTTTCCGATTCCCTGGAACGTCTTTTCGAACTCGTGCACCTCGCGGTCTTCTGGGCGCTCGCCGTAGTTCTGATCGGCCACATCGGTGCCGCCCTTCGCCACCATTTTCTGCTGCGCAACCCGATTCTGCGGCGCATGCTGCCATTCACCCGCGACGGGAGATCCGACTCATGAAACGATTCGCATTACTGTTGCCGCTCATACTTCTGGCCGCCCCGGCGTTTTCGACCCCGGTGGCATGGCATTCCGTCGCCGGCTCGAGTGCGATCGAGTGGACCGCGAGCTGGCAGGGCACGCCGGTCAAGGGCCGGTTCCAGCGGTTTACGGTGACGGGACACCTGGACGTCGCGCACCCGGCCGGCGGCACCCTGAATCTGGTCGTCGACACCGGGAGCGTCAGCGCCGAAAGCGCCGACGTGACCCGTGCGATCCACGGCGCAGAGTGGTTCGGCGTGGCTCACTACCCGAAGGCTCGTTTCCAGGGCACCCTGCAGGGGCACGCCGGGGCATTGACCCTGAAAGGCACACTCACCCTCAAGGGCCACGGCAAGGCGCTCGCTTTCCCCCTCACGCTGAGCAATGAAAAGGGCGGCATCCGAATGCAGGGCGACTTCACGCTCGACCGCACGGACTTCGGGATCGGCTCGGGACAATGGAAGAGCGGCTCCATGATCGCGACCGAGGTCCACGTCCACTTTTCGATTCTGCTCGCCCGGGACGTGTCCGACTGAACATGCGCGCCTGTCGCTTTCTCGCCGCGGCGAGCCTGCTCGGCACGCTTTGCCTGCTCGCTGCCTGTGCCGGCCATCCGAAAGAGCCGGCGCCCGCCGCCGCTTCCGCGCCGCCGCCGCTGACCGCGCCCTATGCAACGGCGGCGCGCGCCGGCGCCAAGGTCTATCGCCTCGATGCGGGGGCCTCGCACGTCCAGGTGCTGGTCGACAAGGCGGGACCGCTGTCGGGGCTGGGCCACCGGCACGTCGTCACCGTCGGCGGGCTGCGCGGCTTCGCGGAATTCGACGGCGACGGCAAGGGCCGGGCGGATCTGCGCTTTCCGGTGACCGCCCTCGTCGTGGACCCGGCGGCGGCAAAGAAGATCTATCCCCACTACAGTGCCCCCAGCGACGAGGATGTCGCCGGCACCCGCAAGCACATGCTCGGACCGGTGCTCGACAGCCGCCGTTACCCCTGGGTCAGACTGCACATCCAGGGCGCGATAGACGGAGCGGCGCCGCGGCCGACGGCGGTCATCACGCTGCACGGGGTAAGCCGGAAAGTCGCGCTCCACGGCGATTTCTCCCGCAGCGCCACCCGGTTGACCGCGCAGGGCGCGTTCTCCCTAAAGCAGAGCGACTTCGGAATCACGCCCTACTCCATCCTGATGGGCGCGCTGAGGGTCAAGGACACGCTCCGGATTCGGTATCATCTGGCTTTCGATGCCTGGTGCCCGGCACCCTCCTCCGGAACCCCGTCAAAATGCTGAACCCCGACCTGGACATCTCGGCCCTTGCCACACGCTTCGCGCAACACGGCCGGGTCCAGATTCCGGACCTGCTGGACAGCGCCTACGCGGACGCCCTCGAGAACTGTCTCAAGAACGAGGTGCCGTGGGGCCTGTCCGTCCTGGAGGACGGCGAAGGCCGCACCTACCGGGCGGAAGAGCTGCAGCAGATGCAGAGGCCGGACTGGCAGAAGCTGATGCAGGAAGTGCAGCGCACGGCGCGCGAGGGATATCAATTCCTGTTCAATTCCTACCAGATCGTGACCGCGTGGAAGGAGAAGCGCGATACGCACCTGATGCTGCACCCGTTCTTCGAGTTCATCAACAGCGCGCCGGTCCTGCAGATGGCCCGCGCGGTAACCGGCCTGGACAATATCGCCAAGGCCGACGCCCAGGCGACCCGCTATCTGCCGGGACATTTCCTGCGCCGGCACAACGACTTCGGGCGCCAGAGCGCGACCGACAGTCGCCTGGCGGCCTACGTCATCAACCTGACCCGGGACTGGCACCCGGACTGGGGCGGGCAACTCCAGTTCCTCGACGACGACGATCGCGACCGCGTGACCGAAAGCTGGGTGCCGGGCTTCAACCGCCTCTCGCTGTTCAGGGTGCCGGCCTGGCATTGCGTGAGCTGCGTCGCCCCTTATGCGACATCGCCCAGGTTGGCGATCACCGGGTGGTTCCGCTCGCATTGAAGGACAGGCCCCGGGACCGGGGACAGGAATGCTCTCGCGATACCCCTGCACCGGCCGTTGCAGGTGTGGGGGTATCGCGGCCGGGACGACCCCTCCTACGGCTGCCTCCGACCGGCCCCGGGTGGTGCAGCTATGGCGTCTCGCCGCGGCCGATGCCGTAGTAGGTAAAGCCGATGCGGCGCAGGTAGGCCGGGTCGTAGAGGTTGCGCCCGTCAAAGATGACGGGCTCGGCCAGGCGTTCCCGCAACGAGGTGAAATCCGGACTGCGGAACACCCGCCACTCGGTGATCACGATCAGCGCGTCGGCCCCGTCGAGCACTGATTCGGGGTGATCCACGAGCCGCAGGTCGCCGCGCTCGCCGTAAATCCGCCGGGTGGCCTCCATCGCCGCCGGGTCGTACGCGCTGACCTCGGCGCCCGCTTCCCACAGAGCTTCGAGCAGGGTCAGGCTGGGGGCCTCGCGCATGTCGTCGGTCTGCGGCTTGAATGCCAGCCCCCAGAGGGCGAACCGCTTGCCGCGCAGGTCGCCGTCGTAGTGCGCCCGGATCTTTTCGAACAGGACGTGCTTCTGGCGATTGTTGACGGCCTCGACCGCGCTCAGGAGCTCGGGCTCGAAACCCGCCTCGCGCGCCGTCGCCGACAACGCCCGCACGTCCTTGGG
>JBJKSR010000130.1:0-3848 GCA_046703965.1 Gammaproteobacteria bacterium
CTCCAGCTCCCCCTCCGGCCCACCATCCTCGCTATGCGAGCAAGGCGGGCCGGAGGGGGAGCTGGAGTGGGTGTAGGGGATTATTTTCCCAGCAGCTTGCGCAGGCGCTCCTGGCTCTCCGGCGGCCAGTACCGTTTGCGGTCGTAAAATTCCTCGACTGCCGGCACGTCCGGCGAGAGCACGACCCACGGCTGCCGCGACGCGGTGAAGATCTGGATGTCGGGCGGCACGCGGTCCGGTTCGTCGAGCGTGCCCACGCGCACGAAACGGATCGCCTCGCCCGCCCCCGCATAGTTGCTCCATAGCGCGACGCGGCAGGTGGGGCAGCGCGCGATCTTCTGCCCGTGGCCGCTGAGCGACGGCGTATCCACGACTTCGGGCTCGCCGGCGAGCAGCACGACCCGCTCCGCCTCGATCATCGCGTTCAGTGCGTAGGACGTACCGGTTTCGCGTTGGCACCAGCGGCAATGGCAGCAGTGCACGAACATGGGCGCGCCGGTCATGCGGTAGCGGACCTCGCGGCAGGTGCAGCCACCGTCGAAGGTCGTTTCCACCTGCCTATCCGCCGGATCCATGGACCCTTTACCTGCCGTGGGGCGACGGCCCAGCATATACGAAATCGGTGCCGGCCGCCGCGTGGCGGGCGTTGGCGCGGCCGCGCAAGCGGCGTATGTGCAACGGGGAGGGTTCTTGTGCGCGCCCGCACGTTGTATTACGGTACGAAACTCGACCGCCGGGGGTCCCGCCGTGGACCGGCCGGATGTCAGCGGACCGCAGGGAAGCCAGCGGCTTGGCGATCCGCCTCAGCTCCACTGCCGTCCCTCGATCGAAGACGGCGCTTATTGCCGCGGCGCAGGCGCGTCGCGGTGTCTGGAATAGGAGAACTTCTGTGAGCAAGTTATCAGTGACAACCGCGGCTGCCATCCTCGCGCTGGCCGCGGCGCCCGCGTTTGCGGCGGGCGGGAACGATAATCGGGGTGCGAGCCAGGCGGTCGGCGCCAGTGTGCAGCCGCCGCAATGGCAGCTGTCGGTGACCCATGGGGTGGTCACGGTGGAA
The DNA here is from genome assembly GCA_046703965.1 of Gammaproteobacteria bacterium. Taxonomy (GTDB): domain Bacteria; phylum Pseudomonadota; class Gammaproteobacteria; order JAKDMP01; family JAKDMP01; genus JBAUSV01. Next base: position 1,058 of record JBJKSR010000130.1, read on the forward strand.
GGAAACCGGTTGCGCTACAAGGCAGTCGCCGGGGTAATGGTGCTGAAGAACGACAAGGGCGAGCCCTACACCAGCATGTCCTATTTCGCCTATATCCAGGAAGGTGTCCGCAACGAATCGGATCGCCCGATCACCTTCTTCTACAACGGCGGCCCGGGCTCGTCGACGGTCTGGCTGCACATGCTCGCGTACGGTCCGGATATGGTCAAGGTTGGGAGCGGCACCCTGACGGCGCCCGCACCCTACAGGATGGTGAACAACGATTACAGCCTGCTCGACGCCACCGACATGGTGTTCGTCGATGCCCCCGGCACCGGTTTCGGCCGCGTGATCGGCAAGGACAAGGGCGGCGTGGGGACGCCCAAGGACGTGTACGGCCTGGAGCCCGACGCCAAAGCCTTTACCCGCTTCATTACGCAGTATCTCACCCGGAACAGCCGTTGGAATTCGCCGAAGTTCCTGTATGGCGAGAGCTACGGCACGACTCGCTCGGCCGTTCTCGCCGGCGACCTGGAAGGCAAGAGCGTGGATCTCAACGGGATCATCCTGCAATCCTCCATCCTCAATTTCGACCTCAGCGTGGACTATCCGCAGGGCAATCCCGGCGTGAACATCTCCTACGCCACCGGCCTGCCCAGTTATGCGGCCACCGCCTGGTACCACCACAAGTTGCCGAACGAGCCCAAGGAACTGGGCCCGTTCCTGAAGAAGGTCGAGGCATTCGCGATGGGCGACTACCTGATGGCGCTCAACCAGGGCGATCAGATCGACAGTGCGGCCAAGCAGAAGGTGGCGCAGCAGATGCACCTCTACACCGGCTTGCCCACGGCCTACATCCTCAAGGCCAACCTCAAGGTCACCGGCGGCGAATTCGCGCACGAGCTGCTCGGCCACAGCGAGGAAGTCACCGGCCGGCTGGATTCGCGCTACACCGGCCCGGCCATGGATCCCCTGAGCCAGCGCGCCTATTACGATCCGCTGAATTCGTCGATCAGCTCGCCGACCGTGTCCGAGTTCAACGATTACGTGCGCAATACGCTCGATTTCGGCAAGGGAATGGTCTACCGTCCCGAAATCTACGGTTCGATGCACTGGAGCTGGAAGCACAACGGGCGCACGCGCACGCCCAACGTGATGAACGACCTGGCCCAGGCCATGAAGAGGAACCCCAACATGAAGATCCTGCTGACCGGCGGTTATTTCGACCTGGGTACGCCGTTCTACGCGGCCGAGTTCGAAATGCACCAGTTGCCGATCCAGCCGAGCCTGCAGAAGAACATCAGCTACGATTTCTACAAGTCGGGGCACATGGTCTACCTGAACCCGGAATCGCACAAGCGGATACACGATGACGTGGCCAGGTTCATCGAGGCCAATTACAAGCACTGATCGGCCCGCCACTGCGCTGGAGAGGGGCCCCGCGGGGCCCCTTTCTTTTGCCCGGCGACGGGGCTTGACGGCTTTTATCGTGTTTTAGTACAGTAAAACACAAGCGCCCGGAGTATTCTTATGCGAGGAAACCAGGGCGCCGGGGAGGCGCCCGGAAAGGATGCTTCCAGCCGATCCCGGCGACGCCGTCAAGGCGGCGCCGGGCCTGTTTCCAGGGGACCGCGCCGGCGGTTCCGCCTTTTTTGGGAGATAACCAGTGAATAAGTTCGTTACCAGCCTGGCCGCTGTCGCGCTCGTCGTGGTCGCCGTGCCGGCTCTCGCGTCGAATTCCGGTGGCAAGGGAGCCGCCGCGTCGGGCGGCTCCGCCGTCCAGCCCCAGCAGTCGGTCACCCATGGCGTGGTGTCGATCAACGGCAACCGCATCCGCTACACGGCTACCGCGGGCACGCTCGTCATCAAGAACAAGGAAGAGAAGCCGATAGCCACCATGTCCTACGTGGCCTACACCAAGGACGGCGTGAACAACCCGTCCGATCGACCGATCACCTTCTTCTACAACGGCGGCCCGGGCTCGTCCACGATCTGGCTGCACATGCTGGCCTGGGGCCCGAAGATGGTCAAGGTCGGAAGCGGCACGCTGACCCCGCCGGCACCCTACCAGCTCGTAAACAACAACGACAGCCTGCTGGACGCCACGGACATGGTGTTCATCGACGCCCCCGGCACCGGCTTCGGCCGCGTGATCGGCAAGGACAAGGGGGGTGTGGGCACGCCCAAGGACGTATACGGGATCGACGAGGACGCCCATGCCTTCGCCCAGTTCATCACCCGGTACCTGACGAAGAACAGCCGCTGGAATTCGCCGAAATTCCTGTTCGGCGAGAGCTACGGCACGACCCGCTCGGCGGTGCTGGCGAACATCCTCGAAACCGACGACAGCGTCGATCTCAACGGCGTGATCCTGCTCTCGGCGATCCTGAACTACAACATCAACGTGGATTTCCCCGAGATCGACCCCGGCATCAACCTGCCCTACGCGCTGGGCCTGCCGACCTACCCCGCCACCGCCTGGTATCACCACAAGGTCCCCAACCAGCCCAAGGAACTCATGCCGTTCCTGAAGCAGGTCGAGCAGTTCGCGACCGGCCCGTACCTGGATGCGCTGCGCGCGGGCGACCAGCTCGATGCCGCCACTAAGCAGAAGATCGCCGAGCAGGTGCACATGTATACGGGGCTGCCCACGGCCTACGTCCTCAAGGCCAACCTGCGGATTACCGGCGGCCAGTTCGCTCACGAACTGCTGAATGCCAGCGACATGATCACCGGCCGCCTCGACTCGCGTTACAGCGGCCCGGCCATGGATCCGCTGGGCGAGAGGGCGTCCTACGATACGATGGATTCG
>JBJKSR010000131.1:0-2511 GCA_046703965.1 Gammaproteobacteria bacterium
CGCCCAGCGTGACCACCCGTTCCTCGCTGAGGGCCCGTTCGCGGCGTGCCCCCGCGATGGCCTCCTCGAGCCGCGCAATCTCGGTCTGCAGCTCGAAGTAGCGCTGCTGCACGCGATTGGCCTCGTCCACCGCCTGTTCGTGCTCGCTGCGCGCGCCGGTCAGGTCACGCTCCACGCTCCGCTCGCGGGTTACTTCGGCCTCGACCGCCAGGCTCTGGCGCCGCGCCAGATCCTCGCGCCCTTCCAGTTCGGCTTCCAGCGCCTGCATCCGCAGGGCCAGCAATTCGGCGCGCAGGCGTCGTTCCTCGGCCTTGTATTCCTTGTAACGCTCGGCGGCGCGGGCCTGGCGGCGCAGGTGCGCCAGGCGCTTGCTCACCTCTTCCACCAGGTCGTCCACCCGCTCCAGGTTCTCGCGCGTGTGACGGATCCGGTTCTCGGTCTCGCGCCGCCGTTCCTTGTAGCGGGAGATGCCGGCGGCCTCCTCCAGGTAGTCCCGCAATTCCTCCGGCTTGGATTCGACCAGCCGGCTTATCGTCCCCTGCTCGATGATGGCATAGCTGCGCGGTCCCAGGCCGGTTCCGAGAAAGACGTCGGTGATATCCTTGCGCCGGCAGCGGGTGCCGTTCAGGAAATAGCTGGAAACGCCCTCCCGGTCCAGCGTCCGCCGGATCGAGATCTCGTTCCATTGCGCATATTCCCCGCCCAGGCGGCCCTCGCTGTTGTCGAATACCATCTCCACCGTCGCGGTCCCGGCCGGCTGGCGCGACGAAGATCCGCTGAAGATGACGTCGGCGATCTGGCCGCCGCGCAGGTGCTTGGCCGAGCTTTCCCCCATGACCCAGCGCACCGCGTCGATCACGTTGGACTTGCCGGTGCCGTTGGGGCCGGCCACGCCCACCATGGCGCTCGGGAATTCGATCACGGTGGGGTCTACGAAGGACTTGAAGCCGGCCAGCTTGATTCGTTTGAGGCGCATCCGGGCTGTGGGGTGATTCAAAGTGAGTAGTGTAAATTATTAGTACCCGTCCCAGAGTCCCGCGCGGCCCCGACGACCCCGCGCTGGGGCGGCAACGCGACCCACGCAGTAGTCAGAGATAGGTTCTCCCGATGCCGACGACGCCTTCCCGCAACCTGGAAACCTTCCCCAACCCGGAACCGGGCCGGGATTACACCGTTCGCATGGACCTGCCCGAATTCACCTGCCTCTGCCCGCTCACCGGCCAGCCGGATTTCGCGCGCCTGGAGCTGGAATACGTCCCCGGGGCGCTGTGCGTGGAACTCAAGAGCCTGAAGCTGTACCTGTGGTCGTTCCGCGACGAAGGAGCCTTCCACGAGGCGGTGACCAACCGGATCGCCGACGACCTGGCCGAAGCCCTCGATCCCCGCTTCCTGCGGCTGAAGGCGATATTCAACGTCCGCGGCGGCATCTACACCGAGGTGGTGGCCGAGCACCGTGCCGAGGGCTGGGTCGCACCGCCACCCGTGACTCTGCCGTGAACGGCGGCGAAAGCTTCCCCGCCGGCGTCGTGGCGGGCTTCCGCACCCTGACCGAAGGCCTGGCGCTGATCACCGAACCCGGACTGCGCCGCCATGCACTCATGCCGCTGCTCCTGTCGGTCGTGGTGTTCGTGGTGTTGCTGGTGGCCGCCGTGTACTATTTCGGCGGCCTGGTCGGCTGGGTTGACGGCCACCTGCCCGCCTGGCTGGCCTGGGCCGCCTGGCTGCTCTGGATCGGCCTGGGAGCCGCCTATGCATTCGGCTTCTATTTCGGCTTCACCGTGGTAGTCGGTCTGGTCGGCGTCCCCTTCTTCATGGCGCTTACCAACGCGGTCGAGCGGCGCATGACCGGGCACCTGCCCGAAACCCACCGCGGCATGCTCTATCTGACCTGGATCGGATTCTGGCGACAATTCCCGCGCCTGGGCTACCTGCTGCTGTGGTTGATCGCGGTGTGCCTGCTGAGCCTGGTGCTACTGTTCATCCCCCTCGCGAACGTATTGATCGCGCCGCTGTGGTTCCTGTTCGGCTCCTGGGCGTTCGCCGTCATGCTGAGCGACTTCCCGCTCGGCGCACGCGACTATGCCTGGCCGGAGCAGCACGCGCTGATCCGTGAGCACCGCGGCAGGTTGTTCGGTTTCGGAATGGCGACTTCGCTGATGGCCATGGTCCCCGTTCTCAACCTCGTCCTCCTGCCGGCGAGCACTGCCGGGATCACCGCGCTTTGGGTGGAAGTCCTGGAACCCGGGGCCCGGGGCGCCCTCGAACACCCTCCGGCCGACTGACGCGCCGCCCGGGCGGGGTTGCAGTCGGAGCCCACTTCCGGTATAAATCACCGGTTTTCATTCGCATTCCAGGAGCGCCTCCGATGGCGGCAACTCGCGCCAAGACCTCAGAGCGGAAAAAGAAGGCTTCCAAGGCCCGCGCCGGCACCCGCAAGAAGACCGCCGGCAAGCCCGCCGCGGCCGCGAAGAAGGCGGTGAGCCGCAAGAAAACCGCCGGAAAGAAAACGGC
>JBJKSR010000132.1:0-8470 GCA_046703965.1 Gammaproteobacteria bacterium
CGGTGAGGCTGTCGAGGCCGGCGGCCGCCGCGGCGCGGGCCTGGGCCAGCACCCACTTCGGCCCGGCCCGGTGGTCGTCGCCGGGAAAGGTGGTGCCGATGGAGATGCCCAGCCTCATGACTCCCGCCACTCCCACGTGCTCACGGCCGGGTGGTCCTCGCCGAACTCCCTGGTGTGGGCCCGGGCCGCGAAGCGGGCGTCCACCATCTCCTGGCGCACTCCCGCCGCTTTCGGCCCCAGGCCGGGGATGCGGTCGATGACGTCCATCACCAGGTGGTAGCGGTCGAGGTCGTTGAGCATCACCATGTCGCAGGGGGTGGTGGTGGTGCCGTTCTCCTTGTAGCCGCGGACGTGGATGTTGTGATGGTTGGTGCGGCGGTATGTCAGCCGGTGGATCAGCCACGGGTAGCCGTGGAAGGCGAAGATGACGTGGCTGTCCTTGGTGAACAGCGCATCGAAATCGTCGTCGCTCAGCCCGTGCGGATGCTCGCTCTGCGGCTGCAACCGCATCAGGTCCACGACATTGATCACGCGGACCTTCAGGTCGGGCAGATGCTCGCGGATGATCGAGACGGCGGCCAGCGTTTCCAGCGTGGGGACGTCCCCGCAGCAGGCCATGACCACGTCGGGTTCGTCGCCCTCGCCGTTGCTCGCCCATTGCCAGACGTCGATGCCCGCGGCGCAATGCCGCGCCGCGTCGGCGACGGACAGCCACTGGGGAGCCGGATACTTGCCGGCCACGATCACGTTGACGTAGTGGCGGCTGCGCAGGCAATGGTCGGCCACCGAAAGCAGGCAATTGGCGTCCGGGGGCAGGTACACGCGCACGACGGACGCCTTCTTGTTCACCACGTGATCGATGAAGCCCGGGTCCTGGTGGGTGAAACCGTTGTGCATCTGCTGCCAGACGTGGGACGCGAGCAGGTAATTCAGCGAGGCGATCTTGCGCCGCCACGGTAGCTCGCGGGTGACCTTCAGCCATTTGGCGTGCTGGTTGAACATCGAGTCGACGATGTGGATGAAGGCCTCGTAGCAGTTGAACAGCCCGTGTCGGCCGGTCAGCAGGTAGCCCTCGAGCCAGCCTTCGCACTGGTGCTCGCTCAGCATCTCCATCACCCGCCCTTCCGGGGCGAGAAACTCGTCGTTCTCGCGCGTTTCGGCGTCCCATTGCCGGTTGGTGACCTCGAACACCGCGTTGAGACGGTTCGAGAGCGTTTCGTCGGGCCCGAAGATGCGGAAGTTGCGTTGTGACTCGTTGCGCCGGGTGACGTCGCGCAGGTAGCGTCCGAGCTCGTGCGTGTCTGCCGCCGTGGCGGCACCCGGGGATGGAACCTCCACCGCGTAATCGCGGAAATCCGGCAGGTCCAGGTCGCGCAACAGCATCCCGCCGTTGGCGTGCGGGTTGGCGCCCATGCGCCGCTCGCCCTCCGGGGCCAGCCCGGCCAGTTCCGGGCGCAGCGCGCCCGCCTCGTCGAACAGCTCCTCCGGCCGGTAGCTGCGCAGCCACTGCTCGAGCAGTTCGAGATGGTCCGGATGATCGGCGTCCACGGCCAGCGGCACCTGGTGGGCGCGGAACGTGCCCTCGATCTGCACCCCATCGACGACCTTCGGTCCCGTCCAGCCCTTGGGCGAGCGCAGCACCACCATCGGCCAGCGCGGTTTGCGGGTGATGCCCGCTGAGCGGGCTTCATGCTGAATGCGCCGGATCTCCTCCACCGCCAGATCCAGGGTGGCGGCCATGGCCTCGTGCATCAACTCCGGATCGTGGCCTTCCACGAAGTACGGCCGCCATCCGCAGCCCTCCAGAAGCTGTTACAACTCCTCCGTGCCGATGCGGTCGAGCACGGTGGGGTTGGCGTTCTTGTAGCCGTTCATGTGCAGGATGGGCAGCACCGCGCCGTCGGTCACCGGATCCAGGAAACGGGTCGATTGCCACGACGTGGCGAGCGGTCCGGTCTCCGACTCGCCATCGCCCACGCAGCAGGCCACGACCAGGTCCGGGTTGTCGAACACCGCGCCGAAGGCGTGACTGAGCGAATAGCCCAGCTCGCCGCCCTCGTGGATCGATCCGGGGCATTCCGGCGAGGCGTGGCTGGGAATGCCGCCGGGGAACGAGAACTGCTTGAACAGCTTCTGCAGACCATCTTCGTCGCGGGTAATGTGGGGATAGACCTCGGTGTAGGTGCCCTCCAGATACGTATTGGCCACTACCGCGGGGCCGCCGTGACCGGGGCCCGAGATATAGATCATGTTCAGCTCGTGCTGCTTGATTACGCGGTTGAGATGAACGTAAATGAAATTCTGCCCGGGCGTCGTGCCCCAGTGGCCGAGCAGCGTCTTCTTGACGTGCTCGAGCTTGAGGGGGCGCCTCAGCAACGGGTTGTCGAGCAGATAGATCTGGCCAGCGGACAGATAATTGGCGGCGCGCCAGTAGGCATCCATCCTCCGCAACAGATCGGGAGAGAGGGCGGTATGTTCCGGTTTCGCTTCGCGTGCAGTATTGTCAGACATCATGAATCACCTTCGGGGGTAGAGCGGTCCGCAGCGCGTTGAGGACGGCCAGGACGTCGATGACTTCCTGGGCGACCGCTCCCGCCACGGGTGCCAGGTATCCGGTGGCCGCAAAGGCCATACCGATGACGCTCAGCGCCATGCCGCCCACCGCGCTCTGCAACGCGATGCTCCGCATGCGCCGGCTGATATGCATGAATTCATCCACTTTTTGCAGGGTATTGCCCATGACGACCACGCCGGCCGCCTCGGTGGTGACGTCGCTGTTGCGCCCGAGCGCCATGCCCACGGTCGCGGCCAGCATGGCCGGCGCGTCATTGATGCCGTCACCCACGTAAAGCGTCCTGGCGCCAGCGGTCTCCTTGCGCACGATGGCGAGTTTCTCTTCGGGACTTTGCTGCGCGTGGATCTCGCTGATGCCGACTTGATCGGCGAGGTAGCGGACTTCGGATTCACGGTCCCCCGATACTATCATCACCCGCTCGAACTGGTGTTCGGGGCCGAGATGGCTCACGAAGGAAAGACTCTCGGCGCGCGGTGCATCGCGAAACCGCATGAGCGCCGCGTAGCGGCCATCGATCGCCACCACGCACTCCAGTCCGCCGGTCCCCTCGGGCAATGCGTCGGCGCCCTCCACCGCCAGGGCCGCAAGCTTGTTCCGGCCGGTGACCAGCACCTGGTGTCCGCCCACCCGGCCCTGCAGCCCGCGCCCCGGCTGCTCCGTCACTTCGGCGGCTTCGGGCAGCGCGCATCCCGCATCCTCCGCGGCGGCGACGATGGCAAGCGCCAGCGGATGCCGGGAGTAGCGCTCGAGGCTGGCCGCGAGCGCCAGCACTTCCAGCGGATCGCCCCCCTCGGCCGTCAATTGCTCGGTCAGTTTGGGCTCGCCGTAGGTCAGGGTTCCCGTCTTGTCGAAGATGGCGGTACGGCAAGTCGAGACCTGTTCGAGCACGGCGGGCCGTCTGACGATGATCGAACGGCGCGCACACAGCGAAATGGATCCGATGATCGCCACCGGGATGCCGATAAGCAGCGGACACGGCGTGGCGATGACCAGGACCGACAGAAAGCGTACGCTTTGCCCGCTGATCAGCCACGCCGCCACGGCCACCGCCAGCGCAATCGGCGTATAGACCGCGCCCAGACGGTCGCCCAGGCGCCGCATGGGGGGGCGATCCGCTTCCGATTCGCGCATGACGGCCATGATCCGCGCGTAACGGGAGTCCGCGGCCGGGCGCTCCGCGCGGATGGTGAGCGCCGAGTCGCCATTGACGGCGCCCGATATCACGGCCGAGCCGACCGTCTTGGTCATCCGGAAAGGCTCGCCCGTCAGGTAAGACTCATCCATCACGCCGTGCCCCTCGACGACCACGCCGTCGACGGGGCAGATGTCGTGCGGGTGGATCACCAGCTCGTCGCCGACTACCACCTCGGAAAGCGCGACGTCGACGACCTGCGCACCCTGCTTGCGGTGCGCCAGCGACGGCATCCGCCTGGCGAGCGCGGATAGCACGCTGGAGGCGTTTCGCAAGGCGAAGTCCTCCAGGACGATGCCGCCGGCCAGCATCAGCACGATGATCGTCCCCGCCAGGAACTGGTCCATCAGCACCGCGGCGACGATCGACATGCCGCCGAGCAGATCCGCACCGAATTCGCGCCGCAGCAATCCCTTTAACAGGTCGAAAAGCAACGGCGCTCCGCCCACCACGAGCGCGGCGACCAGGGGCGCCTGGTAGAGCAAGGGCGGCGACCCGGTGCCGAATCGCAGCACGAGATGCGCGAGGATGGCCGCGAGCGACAACATGGCGATCCCGAGCATCCATCGCCCCCCCATGCCGGGGCGGGCCTTCTCCGCACGAGGGGTGTCCGGCGCGGCCAATGCGTTGCCCGCGGTCATTTCCGCGCCACCAGCACCGCGCTCGAGCGCGCATTCAAACGGTAGCGGCGCGGATCGTCGCAGGGCGGCTCCGCGCCGGGATCGAAGATGTCCGCCGGCGATTCGCGCGACGTGTCCATTGCGACATGCCAGCCCGCCCCCGGCGCCGCCTCCGGCAGGCTGAAGTCGATCGCCGAGGCGCCCGCGTTGAACAGCAGGCACAGCGCGCCCGCTTCTTCGTAAACGAGGCAGCCGAGGTTCCGGGCATCCGGATCGTCCCAGCCCGGCGTGTTTCCGTCCGGTGCGAACCAGCGTACGTCGGCGCCGGTGTAGAAGCGTTCCCGGCTCAACACCGGGTGGGCCCGGCGGAAGGCAATCAGACCGCGCGTGAACCGGTGCAGATCCCCGTGCGTCTCGAGTCCGCCCCAGTCATACCAGCTCGTCTCGTTGTCCTGGCAATAGGCGTTGTTGTTGCCCTGCTGCGTGCGACGGAACTCGTCGCCGCCGAGCACCATCGGCACTCCGCGCGAGACCAGCAGCGTCAACAGGAAATTCCTGACCTGGCGTTCGCGCGCCGCCTCTATCTCCCGGTCCTGGGTCTCGCCTTCCCTGCCGTAGTTGGCGCTGAAGTTCTCGTCGGTCCCGTCTCGGTTATCCTCGCCGTTCGCCTCGTTGTGCTTGCGGCGATAGCTCACCAGGTCGTTCAGCGTGAAACCGTCGTGGCAGGTCACGAAGTTGATGCTCGCTTCGGGCCCCTTGCCGGAGCGGGCGTAGATGTCCTGGCTGCCGCAGAGACGGCTCGCAAAGGCCCCGAGCATGCCGTCGTCGCCACGCCAGAAGCGCCGCACGTCGTCGCGGTAGCGCCCGTTCCATTCCGCCCAGCGGCGCTCGGAAAAGCTCCCGACCTCGTAGCCGCCCGCGGCGTCCCAGGCCTCGGCGCTGATCTTTACTTCCCGCAGGATCGGGTCTTCCGCAATGCGCTCCAGCAGCGGCGCGTCGGGCAGCAGCCTTCCCTCGTCGTCGCGGCCGAGGATGGAAGCCAGGTCGAAGCGAAAGCCGTCCACGTGCATCTCGAGCACCCAGTAGCTCAGCGCGGACAGGATGTGGTCGCGCACCACCGGGTGGTTGGCGTTGACCGTGTTTCCGGTGCCGGTGTAATTCCGGTAGTGCCGCTTGTCGTCCTCGAGCATGTAGAACACCACGTTGTCCATGCCGCGGAAACACAGCGTCGGCCCGAGTTCGTTGCCCTCGGCCGTGTGGTTGAACACGACGTCGAGTATCACTTCGATGCCGGCGCGGTGAAGCGCGTGCACCATCTCCTTGAACTCGAGCTTCTGCTGGCCCAGGCCGCCCGCGCTGCTGTAAGACGCCTTGGGGGCGAAAAACGTCACGGGATCGTAGCCCCAGTAGTTCCCGAGTACGCCGCCGCCCGGCGACAAGCGGGACTCGTTGAACTCGAACACCGGCATCAGTTCCACGGCGCTGACGCCGAGATCCTTGAGGTACGGAATCTTCTCCGTCAGTCCACGGTAGGTCCCCGGGCGACCGACCCCGGCGCTCGGATCGACGGTGAAGCCGCGTACGTGCGTTTCGTAGATGACGGTATCGGACCAGGCATGCTCGAGCGGGCGATCTCCGTCCCAGTCGAAGTATTCCTGCGTAAATACGCATTTCGGCATGGCGCCGGCGTCGTCGCTGCCCGAGCGGACCAGGTCGCGCTCCGGCGCGGCGGAATCGTATCCCAGCGCCTTTCCGAAGTCCCAGCCGGGCAACGGGGAGATCGCCGTCGCATACGGGTCCAGCAGCAACTTGTTGAAATTGAAGCGGTGGCCGTTGTGCGGATCGTAGGGACCGTCGACGCGATAGGCATAGAACCGGCCGGAGCCGACGCCGCGCACCCAGACGTGCCACACGTCCCCCGTGCGGTTGCGATTCGGATCGAGATCGATGGCATGGGCGGGCACCGTGTCGCCGGGCCGATCGTACAGTTCCAGCCGGACCCCGGTGGCGTAGCGGCTGAACAGGGCGAAATTCACCCCGTCGCCCAGCGCATGGGTGCCCAGCGGCACCGGCACGCCGACCCGCACGTCGCTCTGCTCGGAGACGTCCACGAGGTAATCCTGCAACGGGCGCCCGGAGTATTCCGGCCGGGGCCCATCTCTTCTCGATCCTTTCATCACGATCGTCCTGTCCCGGCGAAGCCGGTCAATGCGGCCAGAGAATGTGCGGCGACTCCAGCGGAACGGAGACACCTTCGCGCTGCGGCATCGCGCGCGGCGTATAGTCCGAGGCGGGTCGGGCCGAGGACACCGCGACCCCGTACACCTGAACGCCGGAGCCGTCGTGACGCCCTTCCAGGCGCTTCATTTCCCGGCACACGGGCGGGCCGTCCGGCGTGCCTTCGGCGAACAGCTCGACCCTGATCGCCGCCGGATCGAGCCCGCCAAGCTCGATGCCGGCTTCGAACGTGTGCCGGCCGTCGAACGTCTCGACCTTCACCTCGGAGAAACGGAGAGCAGGCCAGGCCACGTCCACCCGGCGCTGCCAATCGGCGATATCCCGGCCGGCGGCACCGTTACCCGCGGCACGGGCGCGGTATGCGGTTGCCGCGGGCAGGTAGTGCTGCTCGGTGTACTCACGCACGGTGCGCTCCGCCGAGAAACGCGGCGTCAGGCGGGCCAGGCTTTCCCGCATCCGCCTCACCCAGCCCACGGGGATGCCGTTCTCGTCCCGCGTATAGAACTCCGGCACGACCTCTCTTTCGAGGAGGTCGTAGAGCGCTTCGGCCTCGGCTGCGTCCCACGCCGGATCGTTGCCGTGCTCCTGCCCGTCGCCCAACGCCCATCCCACGTCCGGGGTGTAGGCTTCCGCCCACCAACCGTCGAGTTCCGACAGGTTCAGGCCGCCGTTCACGAGCGCTTTCATCCCGCTGGTCCCGCTCGCTTCCCAGGGGCGGCGCGGCGTATTGATCCACACGTCGACGCCCTGCACCAGGTGCTCGGTAAGCAGCATGTCGTAGTCGGCAAGAAAGATCACGTGCTGCCGCGCTTCCGTCTGACGAATGAAATGCGTCCATTCCCGGATCATGGCCTGGCCCTCCCGGTCCGCCGGATGGGCCTTGCCGGCGAGGACGATCTGAACCGGCCGCTGCGGGTTGCACAGAATGCGAAGCAGGCGCTCGGGATCGTGGAGCAACAGGTTGGGCCGTTTGTAGGTCGCGAAGCGGCGGGCGAAGCCCAGCGTCAGAGTGCCGCTGTCGAGCAGGTGACGCGCCTGCTCCACCGCATCCGGCAAGGCGCCGGAGGCGGCCAGCTCCCGCGCCAGCCGCTTTCGCGCATAGCCGACGAGGGCCTTGCTGGCCTCCGTACGGAAGCGCCACAGTTCAGCGTCGGGAATGCAACGTATGTCGTGTTCCAGGTTCTCGCTGGTTCCCAGCCAGCGCGCCTTCCCGCAGGCCTGCGTCCACAGCGCATCGGCCGCCGGCGAGTCCCAGCTCGGCATGTGCACGCCGTTGGTCACATGGCCGACCGGTACTTCGTCAAGCGGCCAGCGCGGGAACAGCGGCGCAAAGATGCGCCGGCTGACCTGCCCGTGCAGGCGGCTCACACCGTTGACGGCGCCGCTGCCGCGGATAGCCAGGTAGGCCATGTTGAAGGGCTCCGACGCGTCGTTACGGTCCACCCGCCCCAGGGCCAGCAGATCCTCCAGCGTGATGCCGAGCCGGCGGACGGCATAGGCCTCGAGGTACTGTTTGATGAGCGCCGGCTCGAAGCGGTCGAACCCCGCGGGCACCGCGGTGTGGGTCGTGAACAGGTTGCCTGCCCGGGTAACCGCGAGCGCCGCGTCGAAAGGCAGCCCGGTCTCTTCCATGCAGGTTCGCGTGCGCTCCAGCACGGCGAACGCCGCGTGCCCCTCGTTGAGATGGCAGACCTCCGGTTCGATCCCGAGCGCTCTCAGCAGGCGCCAGCCGCCGATGCCGAGCAGCAGTTCCTGCGTGAGCCGCAATTCCGCGCCACCGCCGTAGAGTTCGCTGGTGATGCCCCGGTGAACGGGATGGTTGGCCGCGTCGTTACTGTCCAGCAG
>JBJKSR010000133.1:0-9176 GCA_046703965.1 Gammaproteobacteria bacterium
CCCGGGGGCTCGGCGCCCGGCGGCACGACGTAGAGCCGCCGCACGCTTCGCATGTGCTCGCCGGTGGCGATCCGCGCCTGGCGCATGGCATACAGTTCGGCCTTGCAGTCGGCCTTGCAGTCGGCGCCCCCGATATAAACCAGCGTCCAGTGGTGACGGAAGTAGTCCGCCGACAACGGGACTCGCGCCAGCGGCGGAGAACTGGCGGGAAGGGGCACACTCGCCGGGACACTTGCCAGGCCCGCCACCTGTATTTTAACCGGCGGCCTGACCAGTTTCCCATGGTTGGTGTGCCCCATGGGGAACCAGGCGGGCTGCACGTAGATCACCACGGCGAATGCCAGCGGAATCAAGATCACCACCAGGATCAGGGCGGGGGTCAGCCAGGGGCGTTTCCTGCCTTTTTTCGTCATCGGTTCCTTTCTCCTCGAAATGCGCGCACGGTCAGCGCCAGCCAGACGATGAACACCGTGAGTGCGAGGCCGATCCACTGCACCATGTAACTGTAGTTCTCCTGCGGTCCGTGGGCAGGCTCCAACCGCCAGGCCCGATCATAGCCGCCCTGCGCGGCCGGCGCCAGCAACAGGACGCGATGAATGAGCCTCGTCCCGTATAGTTTATCGAGCCCGGCCCAATCCGGGTAGAGCTGCCGTTGCGGCCATTGCGTGGCATTCGCCCCGCCCGCCTGGCCCAGCCGCACGCCGGGCGTCGGCAGCGAACTCAGCAATCCGCTGACACGGACCGTCCCGGCCGGCGGCGCCAGAGCGGCGGTCGTCTGCCCGTCGGGCCCCGCCGCGACCCAGCCCCGGTTGACCAACAGTAGCCTGCCGCCGGGCATATGCAGCGGCGTCAACACCTCGGCGCCGATGGCATCGCCGTCCGGCTGCGGCATTTCGATCATCAGCACCTGACGGCCGCCATCATATCGCCCTTCCGCGACCACCGGTGCGAATCGCGGCAGTCCGTCGACCCCGGTAGCCGGCAACGGCCGCGCCGGCCCGTGACGGGCCGCATCCAGCGCGGCCAGCAGGGCCGTGCGCTCCTGGGCCCGGTGGTATTGCCACAGGGCGAGCCGGCAGAACAGGCCGACCACGGCCAACATGAGCAGCGTCAGTATCCAGAACCACTTCCCGCCCAGGATCTTCATCGATGTGCGACCATAGCAGTCCGTCTCATCGAACCGGGCCGCACCGTGATTGTCCACATCGTCCTGATCGTACTGTTCCTGATCGTGGTGGCCGTGCTGTTCCAGGCCCTGTTCTTCCTCGCCCGCGACAAGGGCGAGACGAAGCGCACGGTAAAGGCGCTGACCTGGCGCATCGGGTTGTCGGTGTTGCTGTTCGTGCTGATCCTCGTGCTCTGGGCCGTGGGACTTCTAAAACCCGCCGCTTGAAGGTTGACCGGGAAATGGCCGTTACCGGCTTCCTGATTCCCCTGGAAGATATTCCTGATACACTCGCATAGGCGCCAAGACGCAAAGGACCCGACAAGAAAAGCCGGATTGATCCGGGTCCACCGTTGCGAAACGAGACATATTCCGCCACTCGGAAATCCCTCTTCCTTGGCGCCTTTGCGTCTTTGCGAGAGGAAATCCCTTTATCCGGCTATAGCCAGTAAACGAAGAGGTAGAGGCCAAGCCAGACCACGTCGACGAAGTGCCAATACCAGGCGATCGCCTCGAAGCCGAAGTGATGGTGCTCGTTGAAATGGCCGCGCATCACGCGGACCCAGATCACGAACAGGCCGATCGCCCCGATGGTCACGTGCGTGCCGTGGAAACCCGTCAGCACGAAGAACGTCGTGCCGTAGATGCCGGAAAGCAGCTTGAGGTTCTGCGCGCTGTAGGCGTGAATGTACTCGTGGGCCTGGGAAACCACGAAGGTGAAGCCGAGCAGGAAGGTCAGCGCCAGGAAGACCTTGACCAGTCCGCGGTGGTTGTTTTTCAGCCCCCAGTGGGCGATGGTGACCGTCACCGCACTGGTCAACAGCAGCGCGGTGTTCATGGCCGCGATGCCGCCCGGCCCCATGCCCTCGAATGAACCGTTGAGCGCGCCCGGGCCGTTCGAGGGCCAGGTGGAGAGGAAATGCGGCCATAGCAACACGCCGGTGAACAGGTTGTTGCTGGCGCCGGACAGCCACGGCAGAACGAACAGGCGCGCGTAGAACAATGCCCCGAAGAAGGCCCCGAAGAAGCACACCTCGGAGAAGATGAAAAACACCATGCCCCAGCGGAAGCTGCTGTCCTCGAGCGCCCGGTAGGCGCCGGTCTCGCTCTCGTGGATCACGATGCTCCACCAGCCGAAAATGCTCACGATGAGCACCGCGGCCCCGATGGACAGGATGACCAGGCCGGCCGTGACCTCCCCGCTCAGCAACGTGGCCACACCGAACAGGGTCCCGAACAGTCCGCACGTGGCCAGGAACGACCAGGGCGAATTATGGGGTAGGAAGTAACGGTGTGCGCTGGTCGTGGTGCTACTCATTGTTCGATTGCCCTTTGCTGTTCAAAACTCAATGTGCCGGCGAGTGAAAGTAGATGTCCACGAGGAACGCGCCGACATAGAAGCCGAGCGCCAGCAGCGCCAGTATGACGGCGGTGATCACGACACGCCTGCGCCGTCCACGCCGCTGGTCCATCAACCCGCACTAGTCCGGCTCACGGCACGTCCGGGGCGTCTTGGAAGGTATGGTACGGCGCCGGCGAAGGCACCGTCCATTCCAGTCCGTGCGCGCCGTCCCATACCCGGGTCGTGGCCTTCTTGCCACGGTATACGGTGCGGATCACGTTATAGAGGAAGATGAGCTGAGTCGCCCCGAACACGAAGCCGCCGATGGACGACAGCAGGTTCAGGTCGGCGAACTGCAGCGCATAGTCGGGCACGCGGCGCGGCATGCCGGCCAATCCCAGGAAATGCTGCGGGAAGAACAGCACGTTGACCGAGATGACCGAGAGCCAGAAGTGCCACTTGCCGAGCCCTTCGTGGTACATGTGGCCCGTCCATTTGGGCAGCCAATAGTAGATGCCGGCGAAGATCGCCATCACCGTGCCGCCCACCAACACATAGTGGAAGTGCGCGACGATGAAGTAGCTGTTGTGATACTGCATGTCGGCCGGCACCAGGGCCATCATGACGCCGGTGAACCCGCCGATGGTAAACAGGAACAGGAAGCCGGTGGCGAACAGCATCGGGGTCTCGAAGGTCAGCGAGCCGCGCCACATGGTCGCCACCCAGTTGAAGATCTTCACGCCCGTGGGGATGGCGATGAACATGGTCGAGTACATGAAGAAAAGGTTGGCCGAGATCGGCATGCCCGAGGTGAACATGTGGTGCGACCAGACCACGAACGAGATGAAGGCGATCGAGGCGGTGGCGTAGACCATCGCGGTGTAGCCGAAAAGGGGCTTGCGCGAGAAGGTGGGGATGACCTCGGAAATGATGCCGAAGGCGGGCAGGATCATCACGTATACCTCGGGATGCCCGAAGAACCAGAACACGTGCTGCCACAGGATCGGCGAACCGCCGCCGGCCGCGTCGAAGAAGCTGGTGCCGAAGAAACGGTCGAAGAGCAGCATCGTGACGCCCCCCGCCAGCACCGGCATGATCGCGATGAGCAGGAACGCGGTCACGAACCAGGTCCAGCAGAACAGCGGCATCTTCAGCAGCTTCATGCCCGGGGCGCGCAAATTGAGGATCGTGGCGATGATATTGATCGAGCCGAGGATGGACGAGATGCCCATCATGTGCACGGCAAAGACCATGAACGGGAAGGCATAGGGCGTCTGCTCGACCTGCGGGGCATACATCGTCCACCCCATCGCCGGCGCACCGCCCGGCATGAGCAGCGTGGAGATGAGCATGGTCATGCCGGCCACCAACAGCCAGAAGCTCCAGTTGTTGAGCCGCGGCAGCGCCATATCCGGCGCCCCCACCTGCAACGGCACCATCCAGTTGGCGAAGCCCACCAGGGCGGGCATCAGTACGCCGAAGATCATGATCAGCCCGTGCAGGGTCAACATCTGGTTGAAGAAGCCGGGATTGACCACCTGCAGGCCGGGCTCGGCCAACTCCGAGCGGATCACCATGGCCATGGCACCGCCGACGAAGAACATGATCAGGGCGAACACCAGGTACATCGTCCCGATGTCCTTGTGGTTGGTGGTGGTGATCCAGCGCAACACGCCCTTCGCAGGCCCGTGATGCGCGTCAGCATGTCCCTGTTCCACGGTCATCTCACTCATTTCGTTCCCTCCGCAACCAGTGCGGGCGCCGTGGCGGCCGCTTTCGCGGCTACCGCCTCCGAGCCCTTCTCGTGCGACTTGAGCCACTTGTCAAACTCCCGCTTCGGCTTCGCCACGACCACGATCGGCATGTACGCGTGTCCCGCACCGCAGATCTGGCTGCATACGCCGCGGTACGTGCCGGGCTTCTCGACGTTGATCCACATCTCGTTCACGAAGCCCGGAATTGCATCCTGCTTGCCGCCGAAGTCCGGCACCCACCAACTGTGAATGACGTCGCCGGAGGTGATCAGCAGCAGTATCTTCTCGTGAGTAGGCACCACCAGCGGATGATCCACGTCCTGGAGGTAATGCTTGTCGCTCCACGGCGAGAGCTTGGCGCCGAGCGTCATGCGCTTCTCGCTGGCAAGGGCGATGCGGCTGTAGATCCCGTAGACCGGCTTGTCCTCCGGCGACAGGTATTGGTACCTCCACAGCCACTGGTAACCCGTCACGCGAATGCTCAATTGCGCGTGATGGTAATCCTGCTCGTGGACCAGCACGATGGTGGCGGGAATGGCCAGGGCCAGAAGAATCAGGAACGGCGTGACGGACCACGCCACCTCGAGCTTCGTGTTCTCGTGGAACTGGGCCGCCTCGCGCCCCCGCGAACGCCGGTGGAAGATGATCGACCAGGTCAGGGCGCCGAACACCACGACCGCAATTCCGACCATCATCCAGAAAGCGAACATGTGCAGGTCGAAGACCTGATGGCTGATGGGGGTCACGCCGCGCGGCAGATTGATATCCATCGCCCAGGCACCGGGCGCCGCCGCCAGACCGGTCGCCGAAGCCGCCCACCGCACCACACTCCACTTTCTCATTCGGATCTCTCCACGTTCAAGCCTCTCCAGTCACCCCAGGGCACATGTATCCTTCCGAGTCCGACTGCACGGCACCGGGGCCGACCAGTCCGCGCACCCGCCGCTCCAGCGCCTTGCGCTCCTCGACACCGAGGGCGCGGCCGATCTCCGCCGTACACCCGCGCGACCTGAGCACCAGGGCCGGGCGCGGCGATCCGCGGCGCTCGACGCGCGCCCAGTAGCGATCCATCTCGATGCGCGACTCGGCCCGGTTGCGGCCATATTCCACCACAACCGTACGCGGTCGAATCGTCACCACCTCGCGCACGCCGCCGAGCGTCAGGCCGAGCACGGTACCGCCCAGTACCAGGAATACCGCGCTCACGAAGCCGACCACCGGCCACCATCCCGCCACTCCCGCCATCAGCGCGAAGGCCAGGTACGGGACCATGCCCAGCGCCATGAATGCACCCAGCCCTCTCCAACTCAGCGATTGGTTGCGTTGAATGACGATGCGGGTGATGATGGGCTCAGGCGAACTCACGACGTCGACGGCGTTCAATCCCGAAAATGATACTCCAAGCCCTGTTCCGCGGCAAACGACGGGCGCTCGCGCAGGCCGGCTTTCACCTCGTATCACCGGGCTGTCTGCTGTGCCGCGCTCCGACCCGAGACGACCTCTGCACGGCCTGTTTCCGCGACCTCCCCTGGAACGATCACGCCTGTGCGCACTGCGCTCTGCCGCTGCCCCCGCTGCCGAGCCCGGTCTGCGGCGCCTGCGCCCTCAAGCCGCCGTGTTTCGACGCCGCGTACGCGGCCTTCCGCTACGCCTGGCCCGTTGACCGCCTGCTGCACCGCTTCAAGTTCCGCGGGCACCTCCCCCATGGCCGGACGCTGGCGCTCGCACTGAGCGAGTACCTCCATCTGCGCGCCGCCCCGCGGCCGGACCTGGTGCTTCCCGTGCCCCTGCACCGCAAGCGGCTTGCCGCGCGCGGCTTCAACCAGGCGGGGGAAATCGCGCGTGTGATAGCGCGCTTCTTCGACGTGCCGGCGGCCCACGGCGCGGTGCGCCGAGTCAGCGCCACGCCCGCCCAGCGGGGTCTGGGGCGCAGTGCCCGGCGTGCCAACCTGCGGGGCGCCTTCGCCTGCCGGCGTCGTTTCGACGGGCTGCACGTCGGCATCGTGGACGATGTGGTGACCACGGGGAGCACCGCCGACGCGCTGGCACGGGCGCTGGCGCATTCGGGCGCCACCCGCATCAGTCTCTATGCCCTCGCCCGTGCATGAGAAAAGCACGGCGACCGTGCTCGACTACGAGTACACGACATTGACGATCGATTACCCGAAAGCCCGTTGGGGCTGAACGCGCCCGCCCGCTAACGGGCGGGATCGTACTCGACCTCCGAACCCGGCCTCGTGGCGATCAGGCGCCGCTGGATCAGCCGCGAAAAGAGAGCGAGCACGACCCCAACCCCGATGCCGACCGCGGCGATGGTGAGATAAATGCGGGGCATGTCATGCACGTCGTGCGCGCTGAAGCGCCCCGCGATCAGGCCGGCCAGCACTTCCCCGAGCGCCAGGAACAGAAACCAGGCGCCCATCATGCGCCCGCCGTAGCCGCGCGGCGCGAGTTTCGTGGTCGCTGAAAGCCCCACCGGACTCAGGCACAGCTCACCGATGGTGTGGAGGAGATAGGTCAGGGCGAGCCAGGTCGGCAGCACCTTGTGCCCGGCGACCACGATCCATGCGGCCCCCGTCATCACCACGAAGCCGACGCCCATGAAAATCATGCCGAGGGCGAACTTGAGGGGCGTCGAGGGATCGAGGTTGCGCCGGCCCAGCCAGATCCACAGCCAGGCGAAGAACGGCGAGAGCACGATGATGAGCAACGAATTCTCGCTCTGGAACCAGGACGCCGGGAAGCTCCAGCCGAATACTTGAAGGTCCGTGTAACGTTCGGCGAACAGATTGAAGTTGGAGCCGGCCTGCTCGTAGCCGGCCCAGAACAGCACCTGCACCAGGAGCAGGATGGCCAGCGCCGCCAGCCGGCGCCGCTCGCGGGAACTCAGCTCGCCCCGAAAGAACACCCAGACAAGGAAGCCGATGCCCAGCACGAGAATCACCAGTCCCGACCACACGGCAAGCGTGTGCGGCGGATAGACGATCACGCCGAGGTAGCCCAGCGCGACGAGCACTCCGAACACGGACAGACCCAGGGCGAGCACCCCCCAACCGCGCTGCCGGTAGCGCCGTTCCGCGAGGGCGTCGCGGAAGCGTTCGACCACCCCGCGCCCGGCCCCGCCCAGGTAGCGGATCGTGAAACGGTACTGGATCAGGCCGAGTACCATGCCGACGCCGGCCGCCGCGAACCCGTAGTGCCAGTTCACCTTCTGGCCGAGGTAGCCGCAGACGAGCGGACCCACGAAACCGCCGAGATTGATACCCATGTAGTAGATGGAAAAACCGGCATCGCGCCGCGAACCGCCCTCGGGATACAGGTCGCCGACCATGGCGCTCGCGTTCGGCTTCAGCAATCCGGTGCCGAGCACGATCAGGATGAGCCCGATGAAAAACGTCTCCTTGCGCGGGATCGCCAGGGTGAAATGCCCGAGCGCGATGACGATGCCCCCGTACCACACGGCCCGCTGCTGCCCCAGCAGACGGTCGGCGATCCAGCCCCCGGGCAGTGACGTCAGGTACACGCCCGCCATGTAGAGGCCGTAGATGGCGGTCGCGGTCTTGTCCGTGAAACCGAGGCCGCCCTGCTTCACCGCCGCCGCCATGAAGAGTATCAGCAGCGCCCGCATGCCGTAGAAGCTGAAGCGTTCCCACATTTCGGTGAAGAACAGCGTCGCCAGCCCGCGCGGGTGGCCCAGCCACGTCTTCAGTTCGGGCGCGGATGCCGGCTCGGCCATGGATATTCTTCCGGACGGGTCGCGGCAGCATCCCCCATCCGGCGCCGCCACGTCAACAATGGCGATGCGCCGGAAGGAAGGTCTCTAGCAACGCCGCCACGACGCAACGGAATATCTCTCGCAAAGACGCAGAGAACGCAGGGATAAAGGCTCCTGTAGGAGCGACTTCAGTCGCGATTCTCTTTGATCCGGAATGATGACGGATGTAGGAGCGGGCCATGCCCGCGATCCTGGTTGCGCCGACGTACCGCCGGCGCTTCGCGGCCGGGACGTCCGCTCCTACAGGTGCCGGACGGAGGGGTGTGGGAGCGGCTTCCGCCGCGATGTCTCCAGACCAACGTCCTGCTTCCTCTTCCTTTGCGCCTTTGCGAGATTTCCTATCTTCTTTTCGTGGCGCGGTAGCGCCGTTGCGAGAGATTTTTCTTCCGGACTCAGCGCGAGAAGGGAATCTGCAGGATGATGCCCGCAAACACGGCGGCACCGAACCAGTTGTTGTTGAGGAAGGCCCGGAAGCAGCTCACGGGCTCGCGCCCGCGGATCAGCCACTGTTCGTAGAGAGCGAAACAGGCCGCGGCCCCGAGCCCCCAGTAATACACCGGCTGCAGGTGCAGGCGCAGGCCGGCCAGCGCCAGCCCCACCAGCACGGTCGCCTGCAGGATGCCGACGATCGCCCGGTCCAGTTCGCCGAACAGGATCGCCGTGGATTTCACTCCGATCTTTACGTCGTCCGGGCGGTCGGCCATGGCGTACATGGTGTCGTAGGCGGTGGCCCACAGGATGTTCACGATCAGCAGCAGCCACGCGACGGACGGCACGTGGCCGGTCACCGCGGCAAAGGCCATGGGGATGCCCCAGCCGAATGCCACGCCCAGGTACAGCTGCGGCAACTGGGTGAAGCGCTTCATGAAGGGATACGTCGCGGCCAGGAAGGCACCGGGAAGGGACAGCCACAGCGCGAGACGGTTCAGGGTCAGCACCAGTGCCAGTGCGCACAGGCCCAGCACGCAGAACAGGGCCAGGGCTTCGCCCGGGTGAATCTCGCCGCGGGCCAGCGGCCGGTCCTTGGTGCGCCACACGTGCGGGTCGAAGCGACGGTCGGCAAAATCGTTCATCGCACATCCCGCCGAGCGCATCAGGAAGGTGCCCAGCACGAACACGACGAACTGCCAGGGCGACGGA
>JBJKSR010000134.1:0-4128 GCA_046703965.1 Gammaproteobacteria bacterium
GCTCCACGCATGCTACTTCGACCGTCGCGGTCGCCAGGGGTTCACCGGGGCTCTCGGCGCGCGCCACGACCTGCTCGAAGGCGATGCGCGCACGGCCGGTGCGCACCGGCACGACGCTCACCGTCAACGCCTCGTTGAACCGGGCCGGGCGGCGGAATCGCAGGTCGATGTGGGTCACCGCGAAAACGATCCCTTTCTCGGTGAGCAACGCGTCCTGCTCCACGCCGGCGGCACGCAGCCATTCGGTCCGCGCGCGCTCAAGGTACTTCACGTATTGCGCGTGATACACCACGCCACCCGCATCGGTGTCTTCGTAGTACACGCGGATCGGCCAGGTGAAAACGTCCCGCTCAGCCCCGGTCATCGCCGTTCTCCGTGAACAGGTCCGGCCCCGAGGCCGGGGGCGTCATGCCCACATGCTGCCAGGCGCGCGCGGTGGCCATGCGCCCGCGTGGCGTGCGCTTCAGGAAACCCTGCTGGATGAGGTAGGGTTCGATTACGTCCTCGATGGTGCCGCGCTCCTCGCCGATCGCCGCCGCCAGGCTGTCCACGCCGACCGGGCCGCCGTCGAAGTGCTTAATGATCACGGCCAGCAGCCGGCGGTCGAGCGCATCGAATCCTTCGCGGTCCACCTCAAGGAAGTCGAGCGCGGCACGGGCAACGTCCTCGCTGATCAATCCATCGGCGCGCACCTCGGCGTAATCTCGCACGCGGCGCAGCAGACGGTTGGCGATGCGCGGCGTCCCGCGGGCCCGCGCCGCCATTTCCCGCGCCCCGCCGGCATCCAGTTCCACGCCGAGGATGCCCGCCGAGCGGGTTGCGATCCGCTGCAGATCGGCGGCGTTATAGAAATCCAGGCGCGCGACGATGCCGAAGCGGTCGCGCAGCGGCGAGGTCAGCAGGCCGGCGCGGGTGGTCGCGCCCACCAGGGTGAACGGCGCGATCTCGAGCTTAATGGAACGGGCCGCCGGTCCCTCGCCGATCATGATGTCGAGCGCGAAATCCTCGAGCGCCGGGTACAGCGCCTCCTCCACGACCGGATTGAGGCGGTGGATCTCGTCGACGAACAGGACGTCGCCGCGCTCCAGGTTGGTGAGCAGCGCCGCCAGATCGCCGGCGCGCTCCAGTACCGGCCCCGAGGTCTGGTGCAGATTGACGCCCATTTCGTGCGCCACGATGTGCGCCAGCGTGGTCTTGCCCAGGCCCGGCGGCCCGAAGATCAGGCAGTGGTCCAGCGCTTCGCCGCGGCCGCGGGCGGCATGGACGAAGATTTCCATCTGTTCGCGCACCTTGTCCTGGCCGATAAACTCCGCCAGGCGCTGGGGACGCAGGCGCGGCTCGTCGCGCAGTTCTTCCTGCTCTGCTCCGGCATCAATGAGGCGCTCACTCATGACGTCTTACCCAGCGATTTCTTGAGCGCCTCGCGCACCAGTTCCTCGCTGCTGCGCCCAGCCGGGCTAAGGTCGGACAGCAGGCCCGATATCTCGCGCGGCTTGTAGCCGAGCGCCGCAAGCGCGGCCTCGGTTTCGCCCATCACGCCGCCCGCCGGGCCGCCGGCCTCGATGCCTTCGATCCGGTCGGCCATATCCACCAGCAGGCGCTCGGCCGTCTTCTGGCCGATGCCGGGCAGGCGCTTGAGCGTGGCCACGTCGCGCGTCGCGACCGCCTGCGAGAACTCCGCCACGCTCAGCCCCGACAGGATCGCCAGGGCGAGCTTGGCGCCGACGCCGCTGGTGCGGATCAGCGCCCGGAACAGCTCGCGCTCGCGCTCGGTGGCAAAGCCGTAGAGCTGCTGCGTGTCGTCGCGTACCTGCAGGTGCGTGAACAGCTTGACCTCGGTGTCTCCGGCCGACAGGTCCGCGAAGGTCGAGAGCGGCGCCTCGAGTTCGTAGCCGACGCCCGCCACTTCCAGCACCAGCCGCGGCGGGCGCCGCGAGGTGACGCGACCACGCAGCGTCCCGATCATGCCCGCGCCGCCAATCGCCGGGCCAGGCTGCCGGTATGGGCATGGCAGATTGCAACGGCGAGCGCGTCGCCGGCATCCACGTCGAGCGGCCCCGTGATCCCCAGCAGGTGCCGCACCATGTGCGAGACCTGTGTCTTGTCGGCCTTGCCCGAGCCGACTACGGCCAGCTTGACCGCCCGCGGCGTGTATTCGGCGTACTCGGAGCCGGCCCCCAGTGCCGCCGCGAGGGCGGCGCCGCGCGCCTGGCCGAGCGCGATGGCGGTGGCCGGGTTGTCGTGCACGAACGGGCGCTCGGACGCCACCACGTCGGCGCCGTTGCGTTCGGCGACGGCGGCGATGCCCTCGAAGATCATGCGGATGCGCCGTCCCCAGTCGCCGCGCGGCACCCGAACGGTACCGAAGTCGAGCGGTTTCAGTGTACGTCCCTCCATCGCGATCACGCCGTAGCCGGTGATGTTCGAACCCGGATCGATGCCGAAGATGACTGTCGCCATGCGGCCCGTTCGCCGCGCGCTCCGCGTTCGGCGAACACCTCGTCGGGAAACTGCGCCTTGGCGTACACCTGCTGGGTGTCGTCCAGGTCTTCCAGCGCGTCGAGCAGCTTGAGCACGCTTTCCGCGGTGTCCGCCTCCAGGTCGACCGACGTGGCGGGGCGCATCGTGACCTGCGGGTCGCGCAGCGTGAAGCCCGCCTCCCGCAGCGCGTCGCGCACCGCCTCGAAATCGTTGGGATCGGTAATCACCTCGAAATTGCCATCGTCGTCGCGCACCACATCCTCGGCACCCGCCTCGAGGGCCGCCTCGATCACGCGCACCTCGTCGTTGTCGGCGTCGAGCCCGATCTGGCCGACGCGGTTGAACAGGTACGCCACCGATCCATCGGCGCCGAGATTGCCGCCGTGCTTGCTGAAGGCATGCCGCACTTCCGCCACCGTGCGGTTGCGGTTGTCGGTAATGCATTCGACAAGCACGGCCACGCCGCCCGCGCCGTATCCCTCGTAGGTGACCTCCTCCATGGTCTGACCTTCGGCATCCCCGCTCGCGCGCTTGATCGCGCGCTCCAGGTTGTCCTTGGGCACGTTCGCCGCATTGGCCTTGTCCAGCGCCAGGCGCAGCCTCGGGTTCGACGCCGGATCCGCGCCAGCCACCCTTACCGCCGTAGTGACCTCACGAATCAACCGCGTAAAGACCTTCCCCCGCTTCGCATCCTGGGCACTTTTCCGGTGCTGGATGTTCGCCCACTTGCTATGTCCTGCCATTATGAGTAGCCCAGAGTATCCATGTCTCAAAAACGCAGTGCGAACCCGAGATTCACGCCGTTGTCCATGACCAGGTCTCCGGTGTTCTTGAAGCGGGCCGTCGCATGCCGGTAACCGAGGTAGATGGTGCCGTTGGGCAGCACACGGTAACCCGCGCGCACCTCTTCCTCGAGGAAACGGTCGGCGTTGCCGAAGCTGGTCACGCTCGGGGCCCAGTACACGTAGCCGCCGAACATGATCCGGTTGTACTGCGGCAGGGCGAGTTCGACCCCGCCCCCGAGCGCGAGCGCCGTGCCCTGCGTGACGCCCGGGTACGACGGATTGATCCACAGTGCCTTGACGCCGATCAGGGCGTAAACCGGCGACCCGCCGGGGTTGGCATCGGCGCGCAGCCCCAGTCCGGCGTCGGCGAAGTCGCCGTTGTCCTTGTTGTGCAGCCCTTCGAAGGACAGGTCCAGGCCGGAGAGGGTCAGTTCGGTATCGTAGGCCGCCCTGACCGAATGATTGCTGATGTTGACATCGAGCCCGCTCCCCTGCGCCAGCGCCGTAGCCGGAGAGAGAACCAGCAATGCCGCGAATAGCCAGCCGCGTCGATTCATTGCGTCCATCCTCAAAAACCAACGATCGAATGGAAGTTGCCTCAAAATACCATGCGAACCGGCCATCCGCCGCCACTGTCAAGGCGCACCGGGCCGCTCGCGGGATATTTCCCGCCGTATTCGAAGCTATATCATACTGGCTAGCCGGGAACCGGGCTCTTGCGGCATGCACCAGAGTCTTCAATCCACCAGCGTCGAAGCCTTGATCCAGCAAGCGGAAGCCGCCGGAAACGACCTTCGCGCGCACGCGCGGCGGGCCGCGCATTCGCTGGAGGTCCTCGAGTTGCCGCCGCCCTGGTCGGCGG